>SPCL01000039.1 GCA_004525335.1 Thermodesulfobacteriales bacterium | reverse complement strand
ATTTATAACTGTCTTTGCGTATTATGCATGAATTAAACATAAACAGGGAGGTTTTTTAAATTGAAAAAACTATTATTAATAATACCAATGTTTTCGATTATTGCGGTTCTTGGATGTCAGACATATACTCCGGTAATTGACCAGGGAAGCGTTCAAAATGGTGATAGATATTACAGAGATCAGGCTGAATGCAGGGCCATAGCCAAACAGGGCGCGCCAGGTTGGAAAGACACTGCTAAAGACACCGTAGTTGGCGGCGCTGTTGGTACTGGTACAGGTGCCTTGATCGGCGCTATTGCAGGGAACGCAGTTAAAGGTCTTGCGTATGGCGCTGTTATTGGCGGCGTAGCTGGTGGAGCCAAAGGTATATACGACAGCGAAAAAGGCTATGAGCAAATATACCGTAACTGTATGGTTGGCAGAGGCTATAACGTTTTAAATTAGAAGATAATTGACTTGAAGAAAAATGAATTAGCTAACTTGCTTAATCTCTTTGAGTTGGACAGTGGTTTTAAATCTGAAGATATTAGGCTTTCATATAGAGACTTGGTCCAAATTTGGCACCCGGATAGGTTTGTGCAAAATGAACGGTTACAGCAAAGAGCTCAAAAAAAATAACAGAGAAAATAGTCCTGACTTAATAGTGATGGCAACCAAAGGACGCCAGGGCTTTTTGGATGTAGTTAGAACAAGCACCACAGAGCAGGTTTTACGTAGAGCACCTATTCCTCTATTGGCTGTGCCTGCTTTTAGAAATGGATTATCTTAGAGATTAAAGGAGTCTACAATGTACAGATGGATTTTGTTAATTATTCCTATCTTATTTATCACCTCCTGTAATATGAGCTGGAAACGACCACTCAAAGAAAAACAGGCTAATAAATCAGCCTATGAGCAGTGCTTGCAAGATTATCCGGATAACCAGATTAAATGTGATGCTTACAAAGACTCATATGATGATTCTGTGAGGCAGATGAAAGGGAAGTCCGAGGACCCTACTAGTGACGGCGGACTCTATAACGAGTAGGTCAATGATAATCTTCAATTGCTAGGAAAGTTTTTAAGAGGCAACAATGTTAAGAGGATATTCACTACTATTGCTTGCAATTATTTTGCTGAGCGCCGGGTTATCTTATGGAAGAGATGATCTTATTACGGTTACTAAAGAGTCTCCACAAGTCCAGCTTGCCACAGGTAGGAGTGTTTCTGTAAATAGTACCTGTCCCGAGAAAAGTGTGCTTGTTAGCGGGGGAGGGGAGTGTGTTGGCTTTCTAAATACAGAGAGTAAAATAGTTCTTACGACAAGCGCACCTGACAGCTTAAACGCAGCATGGAATGTTGAATGTACCAACATGAACCGTGAAGCAGGTGAGGCTCAAGCGAAAGCCTGGGCAATATGTTCTAAATATTAATTTTGGTGATTATAAGTTTTTGAGCGATCTGATCAACCCATTCTAAGGAGGATAGAATATGAATACCATATCTAAAACGTATCTTTTATTGATTGTCCCTATATTAGCCCTTTTTTTACTAATACTAACTAATGTTGACCCCGTAAGTGCACAAATCGGTGTTCCCGCCGGTAGTTACAAGAATTCGTGCAAAGATATTCAGGTGATGCCGGGTAGTGTGTTATGGGCACAGTGTGAAAAGACAGACGGCAAATTTGAAAAATCAACATTAAGATTTGCGCAGTGCGAGGGGGATATATCAAATAATAACGGGAAATTATCATGCAAACAAAAGCCCGGCAAACAGCCTCCAAGCGGGAGTTATAAGAACTCGTGCAAGGATATAAGAGTAGACGGGAAAGAGTTAAAGGCCAAATGTGAGAAACGAAACGGTTCCTGGAATAATACAAAACTGAATTATAAAGATTGTAAAGGTGATATCACTAACAACAATGGTGAGCTTAGTTGTAATGGGGGCGGTGGAGGAGGATCAAAAATACCAAAGGGTAGTTACAGAGACTCGTGTAAGAATTCTTATGTTGAAGGCGGTACACTGTATTCTAATTGTAAGAAGAATAATGGTGGTTGGAATAAGAGCTCAATGAATTACAAAAACTGCAATAAAGATATAAAAAATGATAACGGCAAACTTACCTGTGGGGGCGGTAATAACTCCAACTTTCCAAAAGGCAGTTATAAAAAATCATGTAAAAACCTTTATAAAGAAGGAAACTTATTAGAAGCAGATTGTAAGAATGATAACGGTAAATGGAAGCACTCAAGCATTAAATATAAAAACTGTAACAATGGTATACAGAATGATAACGGCAGGTTAAGATGCAATTAGCATCTTCTTGATATCACTAATTACATTAAGAACCTAGATCTGTTTTGTTTAGTACGAGATCTTTTAGCGTCATTTTCCCCAGCGCACTGTGTATTGCATCATCTACATGTTCAGTGATTTGATCAATCTCAGGATTTGCGAGATATCTATTTTCTAAAAGTGGGGTTTCTCTATTCGTACGTGCTGCATCTATAATCTCCGCTAAAGTGATGACTTCAATATCTTTAGCAGGAAGATAAAATGTCGGATCATCTCCAACTTCAAGTATTAAATTTTTATCTTTGAGCTCACTAAGAGTAGTGTCAACCGATTCTTGGGGGAGACCTAAATGATTTACTAGGCTATCAAAAGTCCATTTTTCTTCATTATGATAAAAGTTGTACCCAATTAGATACATAACAAGAAAAGCCATTTTTTCCTTTACTTTACTGCTAAGTTGAAAGATTGTTTGGCCTAAATCAAGTGTTTTTAAGTTTTGATGACAATACGCAATCTGGGCTCCGATGAGTAGAATAAGCCAATTTACGTAGATCCAGATCATAAACAGTATTAATACTGCCAAGCTGGAATAAATTGCTGCATACTTGGTGGATTTTGCAACTGAAATGGCAAAGACCCATCCAGTGGTTTGCCAGGCTATGCCTGCTATAGCGCCACCAATAAATGCAGACTTGAATTTGACCTTTGTATTGGGAATAACTATATAGATGAATGTAAAGACCAAGAATACAAATAAGTAAGGTATTAACTTGCCAGCAAATAATACCAGAGTTCCGAAAGGTTCTATTGATACTATTTCTTTAACTATAGCGTTACTTTCAAAAGATGCGGTTAATCCTATAGCCGAAAACATAAGTACCGGGCCTATTAGTAAGATAGTGATATAGTCGCTCAATCTTCTTATGATGCTTCTTCCTTTCTTTATTTTCCATATATGGTTCAAAGAGTCTTCTATCTTCATAATCAAGGATACTGACGTATAGATCAGCATGAGAAGACCAACTACACCCAAGACACCAAAATTAATTTTGTTTATGAATTCTAAAATCTGAGTGGTTATTTCAGCCCCTTTTTCTCCGAGTGGGTCTAGGAAATTATTCAGGAATGGTTCTAACTGGTTTTCGACAACTCCAAATGCTTTTAGGATAGATATACTAAAAGCTAAAAGAGGCACAATCGAAAGAATTGTTGTATAAACGAGACTCATTGATCTAAGAGTTAATTCATTTGTAGAAAAGCCTCTAACCGTTGCATATATCAACTTAAGAAGGTATATGAGCCAGGTCCGGAATCTGTTGAGCGGTTCTGTATCAAGATGCCAAAGGTCTCTGGTGAGAAAATCATTTATTTTTTTTATTAGTTCTGCCATTTTACGTTAACTATGTAATGTATTGCTTTACGCTTATCTTTCTTACTGTAATTCAGATGAATTTCATAGTCAAATGTATGCATGCGGTGATTATTGTAATAATTGTCTGATGTTAATCTAGAGTTAGCTTATATAAAGAAAGATTTGTTACTCAAGGTCGAAGCAAATCTTCTGAAATTTGCATAATTCACAAATTTTTCTATCTTCAGTTCGTGGGAAATTACTCATAACCGCTTCGTTTTCCTCTGGGTTGCTAAGATAGCTCTTCATACTTTCAATGCTATTGTTAATGTAATTGGTGGCAAAATCTATTTGCTCAGGAGTGAATGTGTAGATTTTAGTATAATTTTCAAAGAGATTAAGCTCCGTGACACTAATTTTATCCAGATCAAAGTCAAGCTCTTCAAGCGCATATAGAGCATATATTAAAAACTGAAGGTCATCCGCCACACCTGATCCAGTCTTCCAATCATAAATTTTGATTGTGTCCTCTATGCTGTATGCCAAATCTAATTTAACGTAATAAAGAGAGGTATTAAAAGAAAAATATGCCCCTGTCATGCTTTCAATTGAGCACACAACCTCTTTAGGGAGCCCGGAGATCTCTTCAATCACACTGGACTCATAAAAATTTTCCAGACACAATATCACCTCATCATAATTTCTCTTCCATATCTGATCAGGGATCTCAGGTTTATATTCATGCTCGAAAAGCCCAGGCTCATTTCTTAGGCTGCCATTTTTGTTCCAATACAAACCATCCCGGGATGATCTAAAATCGTTTCTCATGATCTCGGTTACTCTGGCTTTAGATTTATCAAGCGTCGGTGCTTTGCCGGTACTAACTAATTCTTTTAGTATCCTTTCGATTTCATCATGAACTGCTGAGCCCTTCCACTGCCAACGGTTCTGAAGATTCTTCAGAACATACAGCGTTCTAGTAATATCGTCAGCTTTGTTTTTCTCCCAGCCGCCCCAAGAGCCGTAATAATTATAGTAATACTCTCTTTTACATTCCTTAAAGAGGTTATCTCTTGAGTACGACCAGCTAAATTCATTCTTAAAATCAGCCATTAGCAAACCCCTTTATGTTGTACTGCATAGTTTTGAAATTATCACTGTGAGAGCTGATTTTATTCTGAGGCTTTTCTTTTAGGCAAATGAAGCCAAATTTCTTATACAGTGATTGAGCGATCTCATTATCTTTATCAACGTCTAGGACTATTTTCTTGCACTCTTTTTCTCTTGCTATCTCAACAGCATGATTTAGCAGCAAAGTGCCGATTCCTTGGTTCCTATATTGTTCATCCACAACTATTACGTTGATATAAAAATCATCTTCTTCTAAGTAAGGCGTATATGCGGTGTCGAATAATTCAGAGCTAATTATTAGGTAGTTTAGAATTTGAGTCAGTCGTAATTTGAATAATAGATCGAGCAATGTCTTGATTTTGCTATATGATTTTCCAGCGTATCCTATTATCAGACCGGCAATAATATTGTCTGTGAAACATAGATAAATATTTTCATAACCTATGAAATTGTTCCCGATTTGTACAAAATTCCGCACTATTTGTTTCGAATTTTCATCATAAGAGATATTTTGCCCACCTTCACTATATGCTCTTAGAATTAGATCGGCTACAATACCAACATCATCAATTTCTCTATCGAATTTTTTAATTTCCATTGATCTTCAATAAAAACTTGCTTCCGGTCAATTATTCTAGGTTATAATATTTCCAAATAACAATCAAAGTTGGTAGATAATGACAAATATAGTTGTTCAGAGTCTTGATTCAAATGATGAGCTGCTTGTATTTAGAGTACAAGTGATTGAAGGGGATTCCCAAACAACTCATAAAGTGGAATTAAGTAAAGATGAATATCAAAGTCTGACCGATGGTAAAGTCTCTCCTGAAGAGTTCATACATTGCTCATTTGAGTTTTTGCTAGAAAGAGAATCCAAAGAATCAATACTAAGTAGTTTTAATATTTCTGTTATCTCGCGTTATTTCCCAGATTACGGGAGAGAGATTATTAATTTCTTCTAATAATCACATAAAATTCTAGATGAAAAGGAGTGAACACTAAGTTATGAAGAAATTCTTCTATATAGTTTTATTAATCCTGATAGTTGGCGGATTCATTTATGCCTATCCGGAGATTGAGTGGTCCTCTCCAGAGGTAGATATCAATCTCCAGTCTGAGAATATCGGCACACGCCCATTTGATATTGATGTCCTTGATAAAGGTAAGGGGCTTAAGAATGTAACTGTAATTCTAGTAGGGGATCATGGGGAGTCCATATTAGTCAATAAAAACTATCCTGAAGGTATAAAAGGCGATAAAATCACCGTCAAACTTGATCCTAAAAAACTAGGGGTAAAAGGCGGGGCTGCTGAGCTCAGGGTCAGCGCTGAGGACAGATCTAGACTTAAAATATTCTCAGGTAATAAAACGAAAGTAAATAAAAAAGTAACCCTGGACCTAGTTCCACCCAAGCTTGATATTATAAGTACAGATCAATACATCGATCACGGCGGATCTGGACTTGTTGTCTATAAAGTATCTCCCGATACGGTAAATAGCGGCGTTTCTATAGGTGATTATTTCTTCCCTGGCTATAAGGCCGGTTTTAAAGACGAAGATGTACATATGGCATTTTTCGCTTACCCCCATGACGTAGAACCCGGGGAAAATATTATTTTAATTGCACAGGATCAAGCCGGTAATGAGAAAACTTCAGGTCTTTTTTATAGGCTAAAAGACATCAACTACCGAAAAAGTAATATAAATATAAGTGAAAATTTTGTAGAAAATATTATGGTTCCTTTAATGGAAGAAGATAGCTCCGGTTCAAGTCACAAAGAGATTTTTCTCAAAGTAAATAATGAAATGCGAAAGAAAAATGACGCAACTATAAAAAAAGTAGGGACTAAGTCAAATAGTGAGATGCTGTGGAAGGGAGCTTTTCATCAGCTATCCAATTCGAAAGTCGAGGCCAACTTTGCCGATGAAAGAACTTATATTCTAAATGAAGAACCTATAGATCATCAGTTTCACCTTGGCTATGACTTGGCAGTAACTAAGCGCTACCCTATAGAAGCCGCTAACGACGGTATAATAGTCTATACTGATGAATTGGGCATATACGGTAACGCTGTAATGATAGATCATGGTATGGGCATTCTAACGCTTTATGGCCATATGAGTACAATAGATGTAAAAGTAGGCGATCACGTGGCTAAAAATGATATCATCGGCAGAACCGGGGAAACTGGGCTTGCAGCCGGGGATCATCTACATTACGGCATATATGTAAACGGTGTAGCTGTTAGGCCCGTTGAGTGGTGGGATAATAAGTGGATCAAGGATAATATCATATTGAAGATAAACCAGGCGAACGGGGAATTTGATCCACAAAGTCCTGAAACTCAGTCTCAAAATTAGAGCATAGAGTCAACTAATAATAAAAGGGAATATCTAATTTGATCATCTACGGGAAAAACCCCATCATTGAACTACTCTCAAATCCTTCTTCGGAGATAGAAGAGTTATATATTTCAAGAAATGATAAGAGTAATGAAGCTTCAGAAATTCTCAAGACCGCCAAGAGTAGGGGGATAAGAACTTCAAGCCTTACTAAAGAAAGCCTGTCTGAATTATGTGATACCCATTCTCACCAAGGTATAGCGGCTCGTATAAAAGACTACGAATATCACAATTTAGCTGACATTGTTTCTAGGACGAAAGAAAAAGGAGATAAGCTCCTTTTAATAATTTTAGATCATCTGGAAGACCCTCAAAATCTAGGGGCTATAATTAGAACCGCAGATGTGCTGGGCGCGCATGGAGTGGTAATTCCAAAGGATAGGGCGGCGTCAGTTACCCCTGCAGTAGTTAAGGCTTCCTCAGGTGCAGTAAGTTACATGCCGGTTTCAAGAGTGGTAAACCTGGCCAATGTTATAAGAGACTTAAAAAAAGGCGGTGTTTGGATAGTTGGAGCTGATTCTTCATCCTCGACGTCTGTTCACCAAGAAGATTTTAAGAATCTTGATATTGCGCTTGTTATTGGCAATGAAGGGAAGGGGCTAGGTAATAATATAAAAAGTGAATGCGATTTTCTGGTATCGATACCCCAGAGCGGGAAAGTTTCTTCATTAAACGCCTCTGTTGCTGCCGGAATATTAGTTTATGAGATAATCAGACAGAGAACCTCAAATTAATCAGATGTCAGATATCAGATAAAAAATCTAATCAGAATTAACTAGCTTCAGGAATTCATCTTCAGTCAAGATTTCTACACCTAAAGAGATTGCCTTATCATATTTAGATCCCGGATCTTTTCCTACAACCACATAACTCGTTTTCTTGGTCACAGATAAAGTTGCGCGCCCACCGTGGCTTTGTGCCAAACTTTGAGCCTCATCCCTGGTCATAGTTTGTAGCGCGCCCGTGAAAACAAAACTTTGCCCGGCAAAATTATCGCTGATCTCAGTTTTCTCGCTATGTTGAATTTCTATTCCGGAATCAAGCATTTTAGCAACTAATTCCCTGTTGCTATCCAATTCAAAAAAGTGCACTATGCTTTTTGCTATTTCATCCCCAACAGTGTGGATATTAACTAGCGATTGTTGTGTTGCGCTCATTAGATCCTCAATGCTTGTGAAGTTCTGAGACAGTATTTGAGCTACACGCTCTCCTACATGTCGTATGCTTAGGGCGTTTATAAAACGGTCAAAAGTGACTTTTTTACTCTTTGCAATTTCGTCTTCAAGGTTAGCTGCCGATTTTTCTGCAAACCTTTCAAGGGGGATTATATCCCCTTTTTTTAAGTAAAAAATGTCAGCCATATCTTTAATCAATCCTACTTCCAATAGCTGCTCTACTATCTTTTCTCCAAGCCCTTCGATGTCAAAAGCCTTTCTTGAGGCTAAGTGTTTTATGCGGCCTTTTAACTGTGCATGACAGGACAGGTTGGGACAATAATAATAAGAGCCTTCTTTTTCTACCGGTGTTTGGCAAGAAGGACAGTTCTCAGGCATTAAGAACACTTTTTCATTACCCGTTCTTTTTTCAATGATCGGCATCACCACTTCAGGTATAACATCTCCTGCTCTTTGAATAAGAACCGTATCTCCAATTCTTATATCCCGGTCTTTTATTATGTCGTCCGTATGTAGAGAAGCCCGCTTAATAGTAATTCCTGAGATATTAACCGGCTCAAGCTCGGCAACGGGGGTAAGGAGCCCGACTCTCCCAACTTGCACCGTTATACCATTAATAACAGTAGTTGCCTGTCTAGCTTTAAATTTATATGCAATAGTCCACCTTGGGTGTTTTGCGGTTGCTCCAAGCTCTCTTTGGTAATCCTTTCTGTTTACTTTAAGCACTATCCCATCGGCTTCATATGGGAGGTTGTCTCTTGCTGATTCAATTTCTTTTTGATACGAAATGGCCTCTTCAATATTCGCACACTTCATAATATGGTCTTCGACTTTAAAGCCCCATGATCTCAGAGCTTCAACTATTTCCTCCTCAAATTTGATCTCAAAGCCAACTACGTCACCAACGCCCCATGCGTAGAAATCTAGAGGACGGTTTGCTGTAACTGAGGAATCAAGTTGCCTTACTGCTCCGGAAGCAGCATTTCTTGGATTTGCAAAAACCGGCTCACCTTCATCAGACAACTCTTTGTTTAGTGCTTTAAAAGCTTCAATCGGATATAAAACCTCGCCTCTAATCTCTATTATGTCCGGGATATTTTTTGAGCGCTTAAGCCTTAGAGGGATTGTATTAATTGTTCTTAGGTTTGCGGTGATTTCCTCACCCATTCGCCCATTCCCACGTGTGGCGCCTTGAATTAACAACCCTTTTTCGTAAGTTAAAGAGGCTGATACTCCATCAAATTTGGGTTCTGCTATGTACTCGATATCGCCTGTGATTTCCAGAATACGTTTTACCCGCCCGTTAAAATCATAAGCTCCTTCTTCGTCTGAAATATTATCGATACTCATCATAGGCACTCGGTGGGGGACAGAATTAAAACCCTCTGCCACGGTACCACCCACGCGCTGTGTAGGTGAGTCAGGTTTAACTAGCTCTGGGTAAAGTGCTTCAATCCGTTTAAGCTCGTTTAATAAAGTGTCAAATTCATAATCAGATATTTCAGGGCTGTTTTTGATATAGTAAAGGTAATTATGGTGCTCAAGCTCTTTTGAAAGTTCCTCAACTCGTTTCTTTGCCTGGGATATTGAAATTTGTTTGTTTGTGGAAGACATAAATAATTGTTCCTGAATTGTTTTAGTGAATTTCTATTTCTTGCTCTTTAGCCATTCATTAAGCTCGTCAAATTCTAAAGCGTTTAAAACATCCTTTTTCTGAACCCATCCTCTTCTAGCTGTACCAACTCCATAACGCATCTGAAGCAGTTCTTCTGGTCTATGAGCGTCAGTGGAGATAATAATCTTCACACCTGCTTCAACTGCTTTTTTTACATGGAGGTCTTTGAGATCAAGTCTTAAATAAGATGAATTCACTTCTAGAGCCTTATCATATTTGAGTGCTGCTTCTATTAGCTGATCTATATCAACGTCATAGGGCTCGCGTTGGTTAATTAGTCTTCCTGTGGGGTGCCCGAGAGCATGGACATAAGGGTTCTCAAGCGCTTTTAATATTCTTTTGGTAATCGTATCCCTGTCCATTTTAAATCCGCTATGAACAGATGCTATTACTACGTCCAATTCCTTTAAAACCTCATCAGGATAATCAAGAGTGCCGTCAGTTTTTATATCCACTTCAGAGCCCATGAGTATATTAATGCCCTTCATTTTCTTATTCACTACTATTAATTCTTCTCTCTTTTCTTGAAGCCTTTCTATGGATAGCCCGTTTGCGATAGTTGAAGAGGGGGAGTGGTCGGTTATGGCTACATATTCATATCCTAACGCCATAGCACTCTCCGCCATTTCCTGAATTGACGCTTTACCGTCGCTCCAGGTTGTGTGCATGTGGAGATCGCCCTTTATATCTCCAAGCTCAATGAGATCGGGGAGATTACCCTGCATTGCTGCTTCTATCTCACCCCTGTCTTCTCTCAACTCAGGGGGGATGAATGGCAGGTCTAGAGTGCCGTACATCTCCCTCTCTGTTTCTCCGGCAATTTTATCCTCACCTTTGAAAATGCCGTATTCATTTATTCGGAGTCCATTTTTAGAGGCAATGGATCTCAGCTTAACGTTATGCGCTTGAGAGCCTGAGAAATACTGAAGCGCCCCTCCGTAGGATTCTGGCCCAACAACACGGAGGTCCACTTGTATTCCGTTTTTGGTAATTACACTTCCTTTTGTACTTCCTGAAGCCAGCACCTCCTTTACGAATGGAAGCTCAGTAAATTCCTTTACCGTCCTCTCTGTGTTATCAGAAATCGTAAGTATATCTATATCCTTAATTGTCTCCCTCATTCTTCTGATAGAGCCTGCTATTATAGTTCCTTCGGTGCCTTTTATACCTTCTACTTCCTTCTTTATTGCTTCTGCTAGCGGTAGAGCTTTGCCTAGGTGAGTCCTGTCTCTTTTTTCTTTAAGAAGTGGTATGCCTCTTTTAATTTCATCTACCTTTTTTTGTCCGAGTCCTTTGAATTTAAGAACTTCATCACTATCAAGTACTTTCTCTAAATCTTCAAGTCCTCTTACATGGAGTTCTCTATAAAGTAGAGCTAGAGTTTTTGGTCCAAGACCCAATATTCCCAGAAGCTCAGTCATTTCAAGAGGTACTTGTTCCTGGAGTTTGTCGAATTCCTTAATTTCCCCGGTTTCTACATATTCTTTAACCTTATTTGCAAGGTCTTTTCCCACCCCGGGTATATCGGTTACATCGTCTTGGCTTACTCTGTCTTCTATATCTTCGTTAAGCTCCAGTATGTTGACCGCAGCTTTCTTATATGCCCTAATTTTAAATGGATTATCGTCCAAAATGCTAAGCATCACCGCCATCTGCTCAAAAATATTAGCTATATCTGCATTTTTGCTCATAAGTTGTTTGTCAGTCCCGGAGTATTAATATTTAGCATGTTGATAAAAGGAAATAATAACATGTTTGGTTACGGATTTTTAGCTTTAAGAATGATACTTCTTGTTTCTATATATAGAATAAATACGAAATTATAATAACTTGGAATAAAATAGAATTATTGAATAGATGCTGTTTGCATCTCAGTTGAGAATTTTTGAACGCCTACAAAAATACCATCTGCAATCTTATTTATGTAATCGCTGCTATTTAATCTTTTTTCGTCCCTTGGGTTAGTTATGAAAGATGTTTCTACCAGGATGCTTGGTATGTCTGCTCCAATAAGCACAATAAATGGAGCCTTCTTAACTCCTTTGTTTTTTACCGGAGGGTATTTGGTAGAAACGTTGTTCACGACAGAGCTTTGTACGTGATTCGCAAAACGCTGGGATTCTTCAATCTTTGCTCCAAGTAGATATTGCTTAAGAACTTTGTCCATCTCACTTCTGGATATAATAGTGCTGGCATTCTCTCTCGCGGCAACTGCAAGTGCAGCCTTGTCATTGGTTACACTTAGGATATAAGTTTCTATTCCATATGCTTGCTTGCTCCGAGCTGCGTTACAGTGGATCGATATAAACAGGTCTGCTCCTAATTTTTTAGCGATACCAGTTCTTTCTTCTAGCGGTATGAACTTATCAGTGTCTCTAGTCAAATAAACTTTTGTTATTCCAAACTTCTTTCCATCAGTGTCTAATTTCTTTTTAAGCGCTTTTGCAATTCTTAAATTTACATCTTTTTCTTTAAGCCCGGTAGGACCTATAGCGCCGGGGTCATGACCACCATGTCCGGCGTCAATAACCACTGTACGTATTTTCAGTCCTAGAGCTTCAGAAAGGGAAGATACCTCATCTTCAGGCATCCCTGATATATACTCATAAGTTTCTGTGTCTTTCTCGCTTGCATAATATCCGCCTGCTTTCTTCCCGCTTCCCTCAATATCCATCACTATCCTGGGAGGGTCCTTCAATTCAAAAACCTTATAATCATCAAAGCTATTTATATAGAGCACAACGCGCACGGTATCTTTAGTATTTCTAGCAAACTTGATTTGATCGAGTAAGCCTTTTTTTATCGGTTCAATGTATAAGTTCTTGTCAACTGTAGCCCCTTGTATATCTACAAAAAGCCTTGGTGGCGTTCCCTGTGCCGGGTCTGGTTTTAATAACCTGGATGTATAAGACGCATTTTTGTCTAAGTGGATAACAACTCTTGTGTAATCGTCAGTGGACCAATGGCGTATTTGACTTACTTTAGTAAGCCCGCTTGTTGATGGACTAGAGGCGTTTGTATCCTTAGCTTTGTAAACAGGTTTACTGGCCGGTTTAAACGGTGCTAATTCCTGTTTTTTGTTTTGAGCGATTGTTCTCATGTCGCTATTTGGAAACTCTGTTATAAGTTTGTCATATTCAATATAGGCGTCTGATTTGCTCTGTCTCTCAACTATTCTTGCGACTCTTAACTGAGCGTCATCAGCTAGGTTGCTATCAGGATATTTCCTTACAAATTTTCTGGATATTCCAACAGACATATCAAAATCTTTTTGTGAATTAAACCTCTCTCCCATTTCCTCATACATTTTGCCTGAGAGAAATAGCGAATTAGGAGCCTTGGGGCTGTTAGGATAATCCTTGTCTATACTGTAGAAAGCTCGCGCAATTGTTTCCCAAATTTCTTTGTTTTGTGATTTATCTTTGTTTACGGTAAGGCTTTTATAAAGATCGAAGGTTTGGACGTAGAGTGTTTCACCTCTATCTTCACCAAATGAGGTATTAATAGAGGAAAATAGTGCTATTAGAGACGAAATTATTAAGAAAGTTACAGTTCTTTTAGTCACCTTAGTGATATAATTATACTATTCTTGTAGTAATTTGTAAACATTATTTTATAATCTACTTTAACATTTCAGATGCCAAATTATACTAAGTTGGGGATTATTTTTTGAAATGATTATAACTTAATGCTAAATTTGTCTAAATGAAGGTAACTCTACTTGGTTGCGCTACATCTACCGGTGTTCCAATAATCGGTTGCCAATGCTCTGTATGCGCTTCGGATAATCCAAAGAACAAAAGGACCCGGTGTTCTGTGTTTATAGAGTCTCAGGGCAAAAATATTCTAATTGATAGCTCAACAGATCTGAGGTTTCAAGCGCTTAGACACAATATTACAAGACTTGATGCAGTGCTATATACACATTCACATGCAGATCACACGCACGGTATTGATGAGCTTAGGACATTTAATTTTGTTAACGATATGGTAATCCCGTGCTACGGGAACGCATTAACTATTAACAATCTGAAAAATAACTTTGGATACATATTTGATGGAGTTTACTCTTCAGGCGGTAAGCCCAAATTGGAATTAAACGTGGTAGAAAACAATTTTGATTTTGACGGGATAAGTATAATTCCTGTTGAGATAAATCATGCTAATTGGATGATTTTAGGTTATCGAATTGGTAATTTCGCCTATCTAACAGATTGCAGCGGTATACCTCCTGAATCCTTGGACAAGTTAAAGGGACTAGATCTATTAATCTTAAGCGCTCTCAGATACAGAGAGCACCCGGCGCATTTTAACATAGATCAGGCAGTTGAAATGGCTCAGAAATTAAATCCGAAGCTTACAGTATTCACACATATGGGGCATGAGGTCGAATACGATACCCTATTGAGCGAGCTTCCGGACAACATAGTCCCAGCTTACGACGGTATGGAGGTGGAGTTGGATCAAGCATAACTTGATTCTGCTTAAAACTACGGGGACAATTTTAATTCTTCATAATATACGGGGGTGAGATAATGCAGGGAGTTATAAAAAAGTTACTTCAAAAAAACGATACAAAAATTGTGTTTGTAGTTTTAGACGGAGTAGGGGGGCTGCCTCAGAGCGGTAAGACAGAGCTTGAGGCTGCTAATACGCCGAATCTTGACGCGCTAGCCCAAAACAGCGCATGTGGTCAGCACTTGCCTGTGGCTTATGGTATTACACCGGGCAGCGGTGCTGCTCATCTTGGCTTATTTGGCTACGACCCTCTTAAATACGAAATTGGGCGAGGGGTGCTCGAAGCGCTAGGTCTTGGGTTGTATCTAACCCCGAACGACCTTGCGATAAGAGGCAACTTTGCAACGGTTAAATATGAAGGAGATACTCCGATAATTACTGACCGTAGGGCAGGGCGTATTCCTACCCAGGAGAATATCAGAATCGTATCCAGGATTACCGAGAAAATAAAAGAGATAGACGGTGTGAAGGTCAATATGACCTCAGGCATGGAGCACCGCTCAGCAATTGTGCTTTCTTTCCCCGAACCAATTGGCGAAGGAGGGGATAGTATTCACGATACCGATCCTCAAGCTGAGGGCAAGAGCCCGATTATTGCCACTGGGGATAATCCTGAAGCGGACAAGGTTGCGAAAGTAATAGCAAAATTTGTCGACCAGGTTGCCGAAATTATAAGGGATGAAGAAAGGGCAAATTATCTCTTGTTAAGAGGCATTGCGACTCATCCTAATCTCACCTCTTACTCAGAAGCCTACGGTCTCAACGCTGCTTGTATAGCAACTTACCCCATGTACCGCGGTGTGGCCAAGCTTGTTGGAATGGAAGTGCTAGAAGTAGAGGACTCTTCTATAAAAGCTGAAATTGATACGTTAAAAAGAGATTTTGATAAACATGACTTCTTCTATTTCCACGTTAAGAAGACTGACAGCTACGGTGAGGACGGAAATTTTCAGGGCAAGGTCGGCGTGATCGAGGAGTTCGACAGTTTCGTTCCGGATATTCTAGAGCTAAATCCTGATGTTATAGTTGTAACAGGTGATCATTCAACTCCTGCAAGCATGAAAGCTCACAGCTGGCATCCTGTACCCATACTCATAAATGCAAAGAATGTAAGAGCCGAAGGAGCCCAAGGGTTTGGCGAGTCTGATTGCCTTAAAGGTGAGCTTGGAACTTTTAGAGCTACAGATCTTATGACACTTGTTCTTGCCCATGCGGGAAGACTTCAGAAATACGGCGCATAATTTGTTAGTCGACCATCTTGAAATTCAGCACCCGTATGCTAATTTATACAGGCCTTACTGCCAATCTTAGCGGATATCTTTAACTACTAAGACTAAGGACTTGTTTTGTTTCTAAACCTCAGCACGCATATTGCAACTCGTTAATGTGCATCAGTGCCGAAGTGGTGGAATTGGCAGACACGCAGTCTTGAGGGGGCTGTGCCTTCGGGCGTGCGGGTTCGACTCCCGCCTTCGGCACCAT
>SPCL01000191.1 GCA_004525335.1 Thermodesulfobacteriales bacterium | reverse complement strand
TCTGAAGTAATCCTTTAATACCGCCCCTGCACTCATAATACTATCTTTGATTTGGATACTCGCATTGGACAATGTCATATCCTGGGATGAGGACTTTATTTCAGCTTTTGAAATTGTCATTACGCTGCCAAACCCCTCTAATTTTACATCAATCTTATTAATATTACCCAAGGCATTTATTTCCCACTCACCGGACTCTGATACCGGGCCCGCAAAGTCAATTGCAGAGAAAAATGCAGAACCCGCCATAGACTCAATGTGCCTTAAATGTGGCCTAATAATTTCAAAAGAGGAAAGCCACGGAAATAAGATACTAAGATCAACATTTGTATCCTTAGAACTAAGTTTTATGAGTTTTTCATCCTTCCAACGATAAAAACCGGTAGTCTGGGGGGAGGTAAAGTTGCCGATATTTACATTGAGATTCTCAAACTCTATAGACTTATCTACAAATTGGAACTTGTCACCTTTAATACTAACAGGCTCCGGTACTCGCTTATAATCACCCGTTATATCAAGCTCAGATACATAAACACTTGTCTGAGGAGACTTCTTGGTATCTCCTAGTTTTAATTTCCCTCTAGCCCTGCCTTTAATATTCTCGACAAGGCTAAGCTCGTATATTAACCCCTTATCATCGATAAACTTTTTTAAGATATCAGGAATCTCAGAAGCATCTGAATCAACCAAAAGCTCTAGATTCAAAGGTCCTATCGGGCCCTCAAGGCCTATTAAGAAAGTCCCGTCATAACCAAGAGAATTACCGGATTTCGCTTTAAGATTAGTTCCCTCAAGCTTACCATCAGCTATTACCGCATCCCCGGACACATCTACTAAATCAAAATCACCTATAGGAACAAAGACCTTTCCGTCAACCATGCTTCCTTTAATTTCGAAGTTCCCTTTTTGCCATAGATCTTTAAAATCTTCTCCGCTAGCTTCAAGACTGATATCGGAAATAGTCCCTCCCCTTAAAACATCAAAAATAAGGTCTACTATGCGGTCTCCCCCCGCTACAAAGAGAACCGCATCACGTGAGGACTCTACATTTATATCATTTCCCTTGAGATTTAAATTAATCTTTTTGAGGCTTCTATCTATTTTGTGCTCACCGCTAGCTTTTATGCCCGGGTAAGCAAATTCTGCATTGTTTAAAGTAAAGACTGATTTATTTTCATCAATGTATATGTCGGTATCTATTTCTTTCCCGCTAATCTTGAACTCCTTATCCTCTTTGCTTAGAGTTAACTTTAAATTTGCAAGAGTCAGATTGCCCTGAACAACTTTGAATTCCTGTGATTTATAATTTAGATTCATATCTATCTTGGACTCAGAGATTAAATCATTATTTGGCAAGATATATTCCATAAGCATGTGGGGCTTAAATCCGCTTAAGTTGAAATTGCCCTGTGTGTCAAAAGATTTTGTGTTAATCCATCCCTTAAAAAATAGACTTTCGCTTATATTGGAATGACTGTTAATTCTGTAGCTTAGTACATCGTCAGGGAAAGAGATGTATGCATTTACATTATTGAAGCTAAGAATGTTCTCTTTGGAACTTGTAATTTGTAATTTGCCGTATTCAATTTGAGCATCAAGACCTTTCTCATTAGAGTTTAGGTACTTTAAAATATTTACAACATGCTCTTTGTATTTGTCAAAAGAAAAGGCTTCTTTGTCTTCCAATTCAGGTTCATCAGACTTATCCGGTAAATTAATTGTAATATCAGGTCTATAAAATCTTAATGTTGATAACTCAAAATTGCCGTATAGAAGTGGAAGTATTTTTGGATAAACAACTATAGAATCAAAACTCCCGCTAAACTTCTCGGGGACGGAGAATTCGCCGTTCTTTATAACAATATGGGGCCAAAAAAAGTAAAGATTCATGCTCTCATATTTAACATCACCTCCCACCTTCTTTGAGATGAGAGTGTGAATCTTCTCTTTTATCGAATCTTTTTGTATTAATTTAGAGGCGACAAAAACGGCACCGGCAATGAGAATTACAACAATGCCTAGAGATATCGACAACCACACTGAAAACTTCTTTACTCTTCTCACTTTCCCTACCTGCTAGACTCTAAAAAAATTAGTTTATTTACACTAAGCACAAAATTTCTCTAGCACTATAAAGTTAACCTATTTGCTCCAATTAAACAATCAATTTCTTATGTGTTATCAATATTATCAACGCAATACTTAATAGTTTACTTTTACTTTATTAAAGCATACTTTTTAAGAGATTAAGTACTCAAATTGCTTAGAATTAACCTAGCTCGTAGTAACCTTATCCTTAATAAACATAATAGCTAGTATTGCCCCCAAACTAGATAATATAGCAGTAAATATAAGCCCCCCACTTACACCCGTTACATATGCATGGTGTATATGACTGAAAACACTCTTGTAGTCTTGTTGACCCAGGCTATCTAATATTTGCTGACTGCTACCGCTGCCTGTAATAAAATTAATGATTTCAGATAGTTCCGCTTGAGATAAACCTAAGCTTGAATCATGCAGTCTTTTTAAGAGATCGTTTTTAGCGATATCCGTAAAAATGGTTGTTGCTACAGCCAAACCAAATGCTCCACCTACCAATTGAAACATATATATAATTCCACCCGCCAAACTACCTCTTGATTCACTTACAGCACTAACTCCCGCAGTAGTAATCGAAGGGACTGCAAACCCTAACCCTATCCCGCATATTATGAAACCAGGAATTAAACCATAGAAACCGGAGCCGAACCCGAACATAACTACACAAAGAACCCCTAATATGCTTAGAACCACTCCAATAAATATAGATAATTTTGCTCCTATTTTATTGTAAATCTTCGTAGACATAACAGATGTTGCCGAAAAGAATACAAGCATCGGAACAAGAACAGCCCCGGCTGATAATGGATCGTAATTCAGGAATTTTTCCAAGTATTGAGTGACATATAGAAGAATCGCAAAGAATCCTGATATATAAGTAAACATTATGGTACCAGCGATCATGAATTGAAAATTCCCCATAACATCCTTTGGTATTAATCCATCTTCTTTCCTGGTCTCAATCACTATAAATAAAGCCATGACTACAACAAATACAACTAACAGTGAAATGGTTTTATATGAAGCCCACCCCCATGAAGGTGATACATTTAAGGCATATAAAAGAGCTACTAAGGAAACTGATATAGCAACTATCCCAAGATAGTCGATATCACTTTTTCCTTCTTGTACTTTTTGTTCTTCAACTTCAAAATATGCAATTATCCCTGCTATCACACATACCGGAACATTTACAAATAGCACCCAGCGCCAAGATGCAAATTGCGTTAGCACTCCCCCCACTAAAGGGCCCGCCGCATTACCTATTCCGGCGATAGCCATAAGTATTCCACCGGCTAAACTCTTTTGATTTTCAGAAACTGAAGAATAAAGAATTCCAATAATGCATGGCCATAACATTGCTCCGCCCACGCCTTGAATAACCCTAGCAGCAATGATCATAGCTGCGCTAGTAGATAATGCCCCACCAAGAGATGATAATCCGAAAACGAATAGACCCATGAAAAACATCTTCTTACGACCAAAGATATCTGCAAGCCTACCGAAAGTTACCATCAAAACCCCAAACGATAATATATAGCCGTTAACTAACCACTGAATTGTTTCAACATCTGCATTAAAGGTCTTCTCAATTG
>SPCL01000188.1 GCA_004525335.1 Thermodesulfobacteriales bacterium | reverse complement strand
GTTGCAGCCACTATTGGCGGCGAGGGAAACTGGGGTGAAGGTTATGTTGACCCCAACCACTTGGTGGAAGATAACCCTACTAACTTTGGTGAAGGTAAGCAGCGCTGGATGTGCCGAATACAGGATGTACCTTATCTTGTAACATGGATGACTGAGCATGGTGTTCCTCTTGAGAGAGGTCAGCAGGATTATGTTGCATACATGCCAGTTTATTTGATGCAAGATGGTACGCCTGTTGGTTCTGATGCTTTAGCTGAAGGCGATTTTGGCACCCCCAAGTTTTGGCAAAAGTCTCCCGCACACTGGTGTACACCAGATAATACCATATCAAGAAACTGCGCAGGCTGCCACGCTACAGGCGCTGCCATAGAATATCAAACATACACTGATGAAACTCATACATTCAAGGCAGTTGTAACCGCTTATGACTACAAAGATCTAGATATTACATGTGAACGTTGTCACGGACCTGGATCAGAACATGCTTCAGGAGAAGTGAATAACATCATACAACCACAGTATCTCTCAGCGCATGCAAGCAATGAACTGTGTGGACAATGCCACGCATCACACGCGGGAAAAAGTCTAACACCAGATGGTATATTCAAGTATCCTTATGATGCAAATGCTGAAAACTCTATAGGTAATGGTTTCTTTGTTCCTGGTATCAGTGAACTTGAAACATTCTTCTATAACTACGGTGGAGTGTCAGTAAACAACAACTACAAAGAAGGACAAATGCATTCTTGGCCAGATCAAGAACATAGTAGAGCACACTCTGCAATGTTACCAGAACTGCTGAGTTCTCCCCACTTGAATAACCCATATGAGAAACTCACATGCTATACGTGTCACAACAGCCACACATTGAACGTTGTTTCAACACTGACTATTGATGATTACACGTATGAGAGCCCAGCATACGATGACAACACACTATGTCTTGCATGCCACGCTACACATGGACCATTCTCAGATATCACAAAAATAGATGTTGCAGCTATGCAAGTCTATGATGGAAGAGAAACCATGCTAGATGGAGAACTCATCACATTTGCAGCTGGAGAGATTGCCATGTCACGAGATACAGTCGCGACAAGTGTCGGAGCGCACATGGCAGGGATTGGGATGGGTGGTGCACTTTATACACCAGACGATCCTGACATGCCAGTTGGCAGTTGTGTCTCATGTCACATGCCACAGATTGGTAAGCTCTTTGATGTAGATGACGACGCACAATATCATTTGGATTTCGATGCAAATGGTAATATAGCTGTAGCGGAAGGAAACGTAGCTTCGCATGTATTCGACATTGTATGGCCAAGTCAGAGTGCTATACTGGTTAATCCAGACCTGAGCCAAGGACATGACTATGATATAATGCCAAACTCTTGTAGTGCATGCCATGCTTATGCTAGGATCAGCGGCGACGAAGATTAAAACCAAACATATACTTTTCTTTTTTTTTAATTGAATTATTTTAACACTTTTTTCAAGACTTTTCTTCTTGCAACTATTGAGGTGAAATCTACGAATAATACGCCCTCTATTGATCTAATCTGTTTAATGATTTCGTAGATTCTTACTTCATTTTGACTGCAACATGTAAGCAGTATATCATAATTTCCCATTGTTTCGTATATGTTACAAATATCTTTGTTTTGGATTAAATCTTCCATTATTTTATCTATTTTGACCGAACCTGTTAGTTTGATTGTTAACGCAGCTCTTGCCATATTTCCCATTTTTTCATTATCGATTATTGGGACATACCCTTTGATGATTCCATTTTCCTCAAGTCTATTAATTTTTCTCGTTACTGTTGAGGAGCTGATATCAAGTTTTTTAGCGATTTCTACGCCTGATATTCTTGCATCTTGTGCTAATAGTTGTAAAAGCTTAGTGTCAGTATCATCCAGCTCAATCATAAATAGTAAGATAGGGTTTTGGTAATTATATCTATCCAATTTAAAACCCGTAAAAGATTACAACACATATTTTCCATAAAAAACTATCATTTGCAAACAATTTTCATTAAAGTGTCATAATACGCAAAATATTTTTATTTGTATAGTTCGTGTATCATTTGGTTCCCGCCACGTTGATCATAAATCGGTATATTGTTTGTTGCGTGGAACCATTTTTTCTGATAAATTTTAATCTGAATGCGATTTCATAAATACATAGAAACCACGATTTTTCTTAAGGCTCAGACAGGACTATTTTTTAAAGAAAAAAGACTAAGAAATACTAAAATCCTTGTTATACTACGGGAAATTCAATATTGTTATTACATGAAACGAGTTGCATACATCTAATTCTCATCTGACTAAACCATAAAGAAGCGTCCCACTTCGTTTTCCTTTTTTATACTCCGAGTCTCACAGATGACCTTCCTCAGTAAAGCCGAGTCTCAAAGCTAGTATAGAACTCCTCACATTTGTATCACTGGTTTTTGCTATGACCTTATGCGCCTTCAATTCATTAATATGAATTTGATACTTACGTATGCGCGCGCGCTACCCAATTCAAGAAGAAATCAATCGAAACCATCGTTGCTGAGGCGAAGAAGAAGCAACATATCACACAAGGATTGAACTGGACCGCTGCCACTGAGTGGAGGAATCCACGTTTCAACCTATTACGCTCACCATGAGCCCCTTGCGGGGCAGTGATATAGACGCATAAAAATCGGTTAGAGAAGAGTCATTGGTGAGGACGATGAATCTCTAATTATAAGGCAATTTTTTATATGCAGATGAAAATGTAAGCGCATGTCGCTGTGGGATGATGAAAAGAAAATAGTTCCAATATCTCCCAGCGTGAAAAGGGAGGTTTATAAACGATCTGAAGGACGTTGTGAGAATCCAAATTGCTTGATAAAAGACTTTGAAATGAAACCTAATATGGGACACTTTCATCATACAAGGACGCCAGCTATACCACCCACAGCTAAAACGGTTCGATTTTATTGCCCTAATTGTCATCAATGGTATGCACATGAGCGTAAAACAAAGACAGTGCGAGGTTACTTCTCTGATGAAAAGGTGTCAGTGATAAAAAGAAAGGATTTAGGAAAACATGACACAGTAGACTCTAAAGCTATTATTAAGGATCTAACAATCGCGCAGCTCAAAGAGCTTGCCAAGATGCATAAAATTACAGTGAAGGGTAAAAAAGAAGAAGATTTCTTTGCAACTACTACTAAAGCGCCAACTAAGTCTCAGTATATAACAGCCATAGCAAAAAATGTGCCTCCTACTGACCTAGCCTCATCAGTAGAGAAAATGCCCAAACCTGAGAAAAAGAAGATGCAACGCTGATCTCTGATGAAGAATTAGCTGAATTATATGGAGTTAGATATGTGCGTGCGCAGATTAATTGTAAAATTGATTTGGTTTACGGTTAGAGAATATTTTGTTCATTAATGCTAAAACTTCGTCTTTGTCTGTGCTCATGGTGTATTCGTTCTGGATACCGTTTGAAAGAGTAAGAGTGAGTTTTGATGTCTTCGACTTTAATAGAGCAACAATAACTCCAATAATCAATAACAAACCTCCAAAATATGTCAATGGACCTCCCTGATACTCTAAGACTGCGATGAGGATGATCAAAATACCAAAAATAGCCAGAACTGCTCCTAATAGAAAATTATTTGATGAAGATGCATCGGATTTCATGTGAATGATGTGTTTTATGTCATATTCTTCTCTTCTATGAATATTCTTTGATTCAGTAACGGGGTCTATAATCAGTACCTCATCCATTACAG
>SPCL01000004.1 GCA_004525335.1 Thermodesulfobacteriales bacterium | reverse complement strand
ATATCGCCAACAGATATAGTATTAACCCACCTTATTGGTTGATACGTCTATTACAGATACGTTGTTGCTATCGGTGTTAGCAACAAATGCATGATTCGGGGTCGTTGCTACACCTGTAGGACTTTGACCAACAGCTATAGTAGCAAACACCACATTGGTTGATGCGTCTATTACAGATACGTTGTTGCTACCGGAGTTTGTGATATATACAAAATCACCGTTCAGGGTCACTGCAGCACCGAAAGGAGCCATACCAACATCCACGGTATGAGCTACCATATTAGTTTTAGTGTCAATTACAGATACGTTGTTGCTACCGGAGTTTGCGACATAAACAAAATCACCGTCCGGGGTCACTGCCAAGCCGATAGGGCCACGACCAACATCCACAGTAACTGTGGAACCGTCTGATATTACACTGACGGTATCTGATGAAATGTTTGCAATATAAGTCTGGGCCAGGGCCGCTCCTGTATAAAGGACGGACAACATTAAAGAAGCAAGAATTATTCTCATTTATTTATTCCTCCACATGAGTAAAGCAAGATCAAACTTAATAATAGTATAACCGCGATTCTAAATGCAAGCTGAAGCGTAGTTACTGAAACAACCTCTGATTCGAGTATTTGTCTTGCTTCCTTTTTATTCTTGGAAATTTGCTAGATTCTTACTTTGGAGCAGTATATCCTCTTTATATGAATCTCCCCGGATCATCAGAAGGAAGTGATTTCGATAAATACACAGAAAGACGCTGGGATATGGTGGAGAACCAAATTATCTCAAGGGGAATCAAAAACGCCAAAGTCCTTGAGGCAATGCTCAAAGTTAAGAGGCATCTATTCGTGCCGGATGAATATGTTGACTCTGCTTATGCTGATAAACCGATCCCAATTGAAAAGGGGCAAACAATTTCTCAGCCTTATATGGTTGCTCTCATGACCGAGCTTCTCAACCCTTTACCAGGTAAAAAGATTTTAGAAATAGGTACCGGCTCAGGTTACCAGACTGCCGTGCTTGCAGAAATAGGATGCGACGTCTATACAATCGAAATAATAGAGGATCTTGCTATTCAATCACGCAAGATATTAGATGAGTTGGGTTACTCTAATATCAAATTCAGAATTGGCGATGGTTATAGGGGGTGGGAAGAGCATGCTCCTTTTGGGGGTATCATTGTAACAGCTGCACCTGCTCAGATACCAGAAAAACTAATAGACCAGCTAAGTATTGGCGGCAAGTTAGTTCTACCGGTAGGGGATACAAATCAAGAACTCCTTTTAATTGAAAAAACTAATGATGGAATCACGAAAAAGAGAATCACCTCTGTTCGTTTTGTGCCTATGACTGAACAACCAAATCATACTTAGCTTTCATATATGGGGCTTATAGTCTATAATTAGTTTCTAATTACTAAGTTTGATATAATAACGTTTTAAACAATCCCCATGGACAACCAAATATTAATAAACGTAACATTTAACGAAACCAGAGTTGCAGTTATGGAAAATGGCTCTGTTGCGGAGCTCTATATCGAAAGAAAATCCACACCTCGCATAGTGGGCAATGTCTACAAGGGCAAGGTAGGGAAAGTCATACCGGGTATGCAGGCTGCGTTTATAGATATTGGCATGAATAAGTCGGGGTTTATTTCTGTCGAAGATGTGCAAGAAGATCCACTCTATGATTGCTTTTTAGAAAACGGCGCGGAAGATGTCATTCAGGATATAAAGAAACAACAGAATAACCTCATCCAGGATATTTTGAGAGAAGGGCAGCATATATTAGTTCAGGTGCTCAAAGAATCCGTTGGTGGTAAAGGAGCCAAGCTATCTTCCTATGTTGCTATACCCGGGAAATATTTAGTGCTCCTAGGGACTATAGATGTTGTAGGGATATCTCGAAAAATAGAAGAGAGTCAAGAAAGAGAGAGGTTGACCGAGTCTCTAAGGAAGATTAAGCCTGAAGGGGTAGGATTAATAGCTAGAACTGCGAGTGCGGGGATCCCAGAGGAAGATCTTGAAAATGATTTAAAGGAGCTTCTTTCTATATGGGAGGGTATTAAAAAATCTAACGAAGAAAAAAAGAGCCCATCTTTAATTTATGAGGAACCCAGACTATATCTTAAAGCCGCAAGAGATTTTGTATCTAAGGGAATGAATAAAATACTGGTCGATTCAAAGGAAGCTTATGGGGAAATCATAGATTATATAAAACTCAACTTTCCTGATTCAATTGCCGACGTAGAATTATACAATGAACCTGATCCTTTATTTACTAAGTACGGTGTAGAGAACGATATAAAGAAAATATTTAAGAAGAAAGTATGGCTTAAGTCCGGTGGACATATAATAATTGAAGAAGCTGAAGGTCTTACTGTTGTAGATGTTAACACAGGCCGATATCAAAGTGGAAAAGACCAAGAGGAAACGATCTACAATATAAATGTGGAAGCGGGATTAGAAATAGTAAGGCAAATTAGACTTAGAAACCTTGTCGGTATTGTCGTGATAGATTTTATAGATATTAAGAACCGCCAATTGAGAGAAGGAGCCTATAATCAATTCGTAGGTGCGCTTAAATACGATAGAGCGAGATCGGTTGTTCATGAAATGACCTCTTTTGGAGTTATTCAAATGACCCGGCAGCGCCTTAGAGAGAGTATTCTAAAAGAACTGGCGGATCCTTGTTTTTACTGTGAAGGAATTGGTTATTTGAAATCTATCGATACTATTTCTTATGAAATAATTCGAGACCTCAACGAACGATTGGTTAAAGCAATAAGTCAGAAGATAACCATAGTTGCTAACTCGGTTGTAATTAAGAGATTATTAGAGTCAGAAAAAGACAATCTGAATAAGCTTCAGGAGCATTTCGGAATAGAGATAGAATATAAGTCTTCAGAAGAGAGAATAGAGAAATACAAGATAATCTCAGATTAAACTATTTACATTTTCACCCAACCTACCAAATTCCTGAGCCCTTGAAATAGGCATGGTTATCATTACTCTTAAATTGATTCATTAGATTAGAGTGACCATTTGAAAATGCCTATAGAAAACTCAAAAGTTCCAATAAGTCTTCGCCTCAAGAATCTGAGTAAATGTTATTCAGAAGCAGGCCGTAAAATAGAGATACTTGACAATGTTAATGCCGAACTCAATCAAGGAGATGTAGTGGCGTTAATAGGAAAGAGCGGCTGTGGTAAAACTACTCTTCTCAATCTTATATCCGGAATTGACCGAGCGGATAGCGGCGAAATTTGGATAGGGAACACCCTACTTAACAATCTTTCAGAAGAAGAGCTGACTCTAATTAGAAGAAACAGAGTGGGGATAGTTTTTCAATTCTTCAATCTCATTCCAACTCTTAGCGTGATTGAGAATGTTAGCCTCCCAAGAGAGTTAAACGGATCCCAGGGTGCTAACGTCAGCTCTAATGCGAAAGAGTTATTAATAAGAGTTGGTCTTGGAGATAGACTGAATTCCTATCCCGATGTGTTATCGGGAGGAGAGCAGCAGCGTGTGGCAATAGCGCGTGCTCTAATAAACGATCCGGACCTTATTCTGGCTGATGAGCCGACGGGGAATCTTGATGATGATACAGCAAAAGAAATACTGGAACTACTGCTAAGTGTGGCTCGGGATAGAGGTAAAACTATGATAGTGGCTACTCATAGTAGCGAGATTATAAATTTTGCAGACAAGCTCTATACTATTCACAGTGGCAATCTAATTCCCGGGCAATCCGGTTCTTAAATAGCGCTATGCTAAAAGCTAACTAAAATGAATTATCCGCTCCTTCATGTCTCGATAGGGTATATCAAAAAACATTTGCTTCAGAGCATTTTGCTTCTTATTGGAATAGCTTTTAGTGTTGCTTTGATCGTATCCGTTGATATTGCAAACCAGAGCGCGAGCCGCTCCTTTTCACTTTCTAAGGAAATTTTATCAACTAAAAGCACTCATCATATTTTAGGAACATATTCTGATTTTGATGAAGAGATTTATAAATCTCTCAAGCTTAAGTTAGGTCTTAAGAACTTAGCCCCTATAGTTGAAGATTATGTAAATATAGCCGAGCTTGACGGTCGAGCAGTTAAGCTTTTGGGTACTGATTTTTTTGCAGATTTAATTTTTCATGACGGTCAAAATAGCCCCCTTTCTAATCTCACTCAAAATACTCTGACTGAATTGATTGCTAAGCCCGGAGCAGCTTTGGTTTCTTCTGATATTGCCCAGAGCGCAGGCATTAAAATTGGAGAAACTCTAAATGTCACCTATGGCTCGGAAACGCTTAGTATTGAAATTATCGGAGTACTCGATTCACAAAATGATGAGCTTTCAAAGAGCTTAGGAGGATTACTCCTTACTGATATATCTACCGCACAGGAGCTGCTTGGTAAAGTAGGACTCTTGTCTCAGATAGACTTGGTAATTGATGAAGAAACACCCGAGGGTCTCAGTGCACTTCAATCGATAAGGGATTACTTGCCTGCTGGCGTTGAGGTAAAGAGTAAAGATCTATTACTCGGGTCTGCAAAAAGTCTGACACGTTCTTTTGAACTTAATTTGACCGCGCTTAGCCTCTTAGCGCTATTTGTCGGAGTCTTTTTAATCTATAACATAGTCTCATTTTCTGTAATCCAAAGACGCTCAATTATAGGGACACTCAGATCTATAGGAGCCACGCGCCGGCAAATCTTTAAAATGATTATGGCAGAGGCTTTGGCAATAGGCTTTATTGGCAGCTTAATTGGGATTGCGGGCGGTGTCCTTCTCGGTAGAAGTATCGTTGGGCTTGTCACCCGCTCTATTAATGATCTATATTTTACTCTTACAGTATCCAACTTTTCTGTGTCTCCTGAAACAATTATAAAAGGACTCTTGGCCGGTATATTAGCCGCACTCTTTGCGGCTTTAGTCCCGGCTTATGAGGCCTCTAGCTTTCGTCCAATCAATATACTAAGGCGATCCAGCTTTGAAAGTTTTTTCCTGAAATCAATTAAGCTCTTTGGGCTTATCGGAGTTATTGTCATTGCTCTTGGCTATGTTTTAATAATCCTTCCAACTAAGAGTCTAGTTCTAAGTCTCATTTCAGTTTTTTTGATTCTATTTGGAGCCTCACTCCTAGTCCCTATTTCTACAACTCTATTAATGAAGCTCTTCTCACTAATTTTAAGCCCTATGGGACTAATTGGCCGCATGTCGCCCAGAAATATCATCAGGTCAGCTAGCAGAACGGCTGTTGCCATAGCTTCTCTTACAGTTGCGATCTCAGTGATATTAAGCGTGAGTATTATGATAGGCAGTTTCCGGAGCACTGTTGTAAACTGGCTTGATAGCACTCTTACTGCGGATATTTTTATCTCTATGGACTCACCCAATATTAGCAGCCAGGCAGGACTTAATCCTAAAATACTGGATGAGGTAATAAACACTTCCGGTGTGGATAGGGTTGCTACGGTAAGGAGGATTTCATATAACAGCCCGGGCTACGGTCTCTTTAATTTAGTAGCCGTCACTAAGGCACTTGCTACAGAGAATAGAGAGTTTATTTGGAAGGAGATGGACAATGAGCAGCTCTGGGATCAGATGCAGCATAATTCAATTCTAATCTCAGAATCTTTTGCTTACAGAAACAATATTGAGCCCGGCCCTGCTAAAACTATCGAACTTCAAACAGACCAAGGTTTAAAAGAGTTTGACGTGTCGGGAGTATATTACGACTACGGGGCACAAACCGGTGTTCTTCTAATTTCTGATGACTTATACCGCTCACTTTGGCAGGACGATAAAATCACATCTCTCGGCGTCTATGTCTCAAACATTGATCATATAGATAAAACAGTTAGAGAGCTTCGAACTAAGCTGTCCAAATACTCCAATCTCGTTATAAGATCCAATGACAATTTAAAGCAATCGGCGATAAAGACTTTCGACAGAACATTCACTGTAACATCCGCACTAAGGATATTAATAGCAATTGTAGCTTTCATAAGCGTATTAAGCTCCCTTATGGCGCTTCAGCTGGAGAGGGAAAGAGAGTTTGGAGTATTTAGAGCTATAGGCATGACGGTATCACAGCTTCGTGGAATGATATTTTTAGAAAATGGATTAATTGGTCTTGCCTCAGGCCTTTTTTCAATTCCACTTGGCGTAGCGCTTTCGCTAATACTTATTTATGTTATCAACCTTCGTTCATTTGGGTGGACGTTAAATTTCTCAATAGAACCCCGATACTTTATAGAGGCTATCGGCATAGCGTTAATAGCATCAATTGCAGCCGGCATATACCCAGCGTATTTAATCGGCAAAGAAGATGTGGGCAAACTTATTAGGGAGGAGTAGTGAGAATTAATTCGATAAATACGCATCTCATTTTTTGTATAGTATCTCTGTTATTACTGGCTGGAATAGTTATTTCTTGCAGTGATAATAAAGACTCGTCGCAAACCAGTAATATTGCCCAATCTCTCTCAGGAAATGACATTGCCGGATTTTCTAGAGCAGATGCGCCCAGAGACTTCATCTTTCCTGAGGACTTCGGACCGCATTCTGAGTTTCAGACTGAGTGGTGGTATTACACCGGCAACTTATCTACAGAAGACGGGCGAGATTTTGGATATCAGCTTACATTCTTCAGACGAGCCTTAAGTCCTGACGAAATAAAAAGAGAGTCCGGCTGGGCCTCAAACCAAATATATTTTGCCCATTTTGCACTGACCGATATTAAAAGTGGGATGTTTTATTCAAGCGAGCGGTGGAGTAGGGGAGCCGCAGGTCTAGCCGGATCACAAAGTAGTCCATTTCGTGTATGGATAGATAATTGGTTCATAGAAGGGGATCCTGAGACCGTCAAACTTAAGGCTGATGATGAAGATATTTCTATAGAATTGTCATTGAAATCTTTAAAACCCATTGTTCTTCAGGGCGATCAGGGGCTTAGTCAGAAAAGTAGCGACGCCGGTAATGCTTCTTACTATTTCTCACAAACTCGCATCAATAGCTCTGGAACGATTTCAATAGACGGGCAGAAGTTTGAAGTAAACGGTCTAAGCTGGCTCGATCGTGAGTGGAGCACAAGCGCTCTGGGTCAAGACCAAGAAGGCTGGGACTGGTTCTCTCTTCAATTAGATGACGGGCGGGAAATCATGCTCTATCAGCTTAGATTAAAAGACGGTGGTATGGACCCCTTCTCTTCAGGCAGTATAGTCTCTAAAAACGGCAAGTTAATACCGCTTAAAGCGACTGATTTCAACATTGAAGTCCTTGACACATGGAAAAGCCCTGAGACCGGGACCGTTTACCCATCTAAATGGGGGATAAATATCCCTTCTCAGAATATAGAACTTTCAATTCAACCGTTACTTAATAACCAAGAGCTCCTGGTCTCATTTACCTACTGGGAGGGAGCTGTAAAAGTCTCGGGCAACGGTATATCCGGAAAGGGCTATGTCGAGCTTACAGGCTATCAATCTCAGGATTGAATACTAAAGGGAGCTTCAGCTCCCTTTGTTCAGTTTGTCCCCTCCTTAGAAAAAGGGGGATTTATTTTTGTCATTTCGAGCTTAGCGAGAAATCTAATCTGTCACCCTGAACTTGTTTCAGCATCTCATCTTTTGTTTTTTTCTTCCTCCCCCCAGTGTGGGAACAAATCCGAGTGAGCGCAGGATTTGGACGCCTCTGAACAAAGCCAGAAGCGTAACTAGAGTCCAGGCACATTGTTTCCGAATCCGAAATAGTTAGGATGGGGGGGGATAGCCTGCACACCCTGAGGTTCTCGAAGGGTGAAATCCTAAAAGCTCTGTATTTCGATCAAACTCAGGACAAATGAGGTCGAAATATATGCATCCCGTATCATTTTGTAATTTGAAAAGGGCCTAACTAAGAGATACTCTACTACAGGTTATATTCTAGTAATATTGCAGGTTAAATCACTAAGTTTGAGAGGATTGCATATAATGGGAAATGGAGTGTTAGAAAATCTATATCATGTCGCAATTGCCGTAAATAATCTTAGCGAAGTAGAGAAAATATACGAGACAGCGCTTGGGCTTAAGGTTGTGCACCGCGAGGTTGTGGAGGATCAAAAAGTAAGTACCTCTATGCTCGTTCCCAAAGACGGCGGCACCGCAATTGAGCTGCTTGAGCCTATAAGTGAAGATTCTCCTATCTCAAAGTTTCTCGAAAAGCGCGGAGAAGGAATTCACCATATCTGCTACAAGGTGGACGACATCGAGTCTGTACTAGCGCGCCTAAAAGAACAAGGGGTCAGATTAATCGATGAGACTCCACGCGAGGGTGCATACAATTCGAAAGTCGCATTTATCCATCCAAAAGCAATGAACGGGGTTCTTATTGAACTTGCTGAAATGAAGAAGGATTAATATTGGCAGAACAAGGGTGTCAGTTTAGCAATTTAAAACCCACAGGATTAAATCCCTAACCGTCATCCTCACAAATTGGCAAAAGCGGCATCCTCAAAATAATAAGTAAGCGGCAATACTTATCACAAGCGCGCATATTATATTAAGCACAAATCCAACCCTCATCATTTCTCTGAGTTTTATTCTCCCGGTTCCAAACACAAGTGCGTTTGGCGGGGTTGCAACTGGGAGCATAAACGCGCACGAAGCCGCTATTCCTACAGTTATGGCTAGCTCATATGGAAGGTCATGACCAATTTCCTGCCCCAGTACCAGAAAAATTGGTACCAGTATTGCAGCGCTTGCAGTGTTGCTTGCCACTTCCGTCAAAAAAATCATAAGCGTGACTGAGCCGAGTACTAACAAGAACGGACCGTAAGATGCTAAATGTGTTTCAACTAAAGCAGCCAAATATGCGCTTGCTCCAGTTTCGGATAACACGCCGCTCAGAGCCAGACCGCCACCAAATAAAAGGAGTACCCCCCAGTCGGCAAAATTCTCGATCTCCTTCCACTTCATTGTTCTGAAGAGAACCAATAGCACAATTGCAAATACTGCAATTATCGAATCAAACCCTTTTTCTATTCCAAGCCAGGTCGATATTGGTTTACTGAGCAGCCATAAAATTACAGTGAAAGCGAAGATGGCGCATACGATATAACTGTTCTTATTACTGAATACGTCTTGTGTTGTTATTTTGGAAATAGCTGCTATCTCGGGGAATTTTGGCCGCAGCATTACATATAGCACTATCATCATAATAGGCAATAAGATCAGCATGAATGGAATGCCGAATTCTAGCCAGTCAGTAAAGCTGAGCCCCAAATTTGCGGCAGTTATAGCGTTGGGCGGGCTTCCTATGACAGTCCCTATCCCGCCTATATTGGCAGAATAAGCTACGCCGAGCAGAATGAACACTTCTGTTGTGTGGCTCCTTTCTTTTAATTTGGATATCAGACCGAGCGCTACAGGGAGCATTATCGCCGTTGTCGCAGTATTGCTAATCCACATGCTTATTAGTGCGGTTGCAACGAACAAGCTTAATACAGAGAAAATCATCCGAGAGCCCCCGGCCTTCATTATGTAACCTGCGAATAGCTCATCAAGGTTGTACTTGTGAAGAGCCGCCGCCAGAGCAAATCCGCCTAAGAATAAAAATATTATCGGATGGGCGAAATAGCTGAGCGCGTCTTTTACATTGAAAATCCCGGTCATTACTGCCACGATCGGAACCAACAGAGCAGTCACGGTTATCGGGAGAGATTCAGTGATCCACAAGGTCCCAATGAAAAATAAGATAGCCAGACCTTTGAGCACGTTCTTATCAGCAGGCAGAAACATATAAATACCAATCGATATAAGCCCGCTTAACAATATAATAAGCTTCTTGTTCATTTAGGTCATGATTGTATTACATAAAGCCCAAATTGTTAAGTCCACTTTTAATCCGTCATTTCAACCAACGGGAGAAAGATTGCTCACTAAAACACATTGTGTGACGATAGCATCCGCAGGCGTGCTATTTTTTAGCAGCTTTATCCTAATTGCCCAATAACCACCGTCATCTCGAGCGAAGCGAGAGATCTAGCTGTAGTTTTTCTTTAATTCCTTCCTTTTTTAAAGAACGAATTCAAGCTAGCGAGGATTCGGACGCCCTTACCCTTTAGCCGTCTAATGTTAATAGATTGAAACTCCCTGCAAATTGGAATTTAATAGTTAGGATGGATTAATCTTTTAAAATAAACGAAAGATTTCTCGCTGAAACACATTGTGTTCGCTCGAAATGACGGAACGATTCCAGAATTGCAGAGAACTAGTGCGGACTCTGTCCTATTGTGTCCTGGACATTGTCTGGCCGTCATCTCTCATAAGCACGGCATGTGCCGGAAGTGTACTAACTAATTTTCTCTATTGTCCAAAGTCTTTTCTTGGTCGATCGGCCCCAGTTGGGTACGTACAGTAAGTACTTACCGTTAAATTGATTGCCTTTAGGTTCAATTATAATCTTGATGTTTTTATTAGTCTCAAGTTTGCATGAGCCCTTATCCCAAAGCTCCGCTTTCCCTTCTCCATAAGAGTCCTCAATTGTTTCTTGAGATTCGAGTTCTTCCATAGATTTGTTAAAGAGACCACTCTCTACTGCTACTTTCTGGTTTTTGCTGTTTTCAGGAATTCCGTTTGGAATAATCCAGGACTTTATTTCTTCTCCAACGTGGAGATATAAGTCATAGTGTGGATGTGGCATGTTGTGTTTATAGATTAGAAAATTACTGGTTTCGCTCATAAATCAGTTTTAATCCCTTAAGTGTGAGAAAAGTATCGACGGATTCAATTGATTCACTCTCTTTTGCTATGAGTTCTGCAGATCCGCCTGTAGCTATAACATTGGGCTCTGTTTTCAATTCTACTTTAATCTTCTTAACAATACCGTCCACTAGTCCAGCATATCCGTGCACAAGTCCGGATTGAATACTTTCAACAGTTGTTTTCCCGATTACGTTATCCGGCTTAATGATCTCAACCCTTGGGAGTTTAGATGCTTTTTGGTAAAGCGCTTCAGCAGAAACATGAAGCCCGGGTGTGATAACCCCTCCCAAATATTCTCCCTTCTCAGATATGCAGTCAAAAGTAGTTGCCGTGCCGAAATCTACAACTATCACGCTTTTGTGGTATTTCTCATAAGCTCCCACACCGTTTACTATCCTGTCGGCACCCACCTCTTTTGGGTTGTGATACAAAATGGGCATCCCAGTTTTTATTCCAGGCCCAACTATAATCGGGTCAACTTCAAAGTAGGTATTTATTGCTTCCAGTATTGTTTCAAGGAGTGTAGGTACAACGCATGAAATTACAGCGCCTTTTATTCGTTTGGTATCTATTTCTTTTATATCGATTAGTTTTTTAAATAGAACTCCGTATTCGTCGGAGGTCCTGGATTTGTCACTGCTGATTCTCCAGTGGCTATTAATCTGATCCCCTTCGAATAACCCAAAGACTATATTTGTATTTCCTATGTCTACTGCAAGCAACATCTCTATCTCTCCAGTATTTATATTAATTATAGCAGTATGCTACCAGGTTATTAATGACTACTTTAGTCCCCATCTTCGCCTGAGAAACCACTCAGATGATAACATGCCTATGAGCAATAAAAAGATAAACGGATTATCCCATAATTTTTTAGTTTTGTAACCTGCGATGGTTTTTTTCTTAGATGGGTCTATATTTAGTTTCTCAGGACTCTCTTGGGTGGTAATAAAGCTGCCCCCTGATTTCTGAGCTATTAATTTCATAATATCTTGATTCGCAGTAGGACCTCTAACTTCATTTTCCGGCGGCTCAACAATAAAAATAGTCTCGCTCTTATTTAAATCCCGATACTTCTCTGACTCACCCTCCGGCACTACTGATATTTTATAAATACCGTTTTCTTCAACTTTAAATTCTCCGCTATATCTACTTGGGGAGATATTGTTTAATTCTATTCTCTTTTCCTGCCCATTTGGCAAAGTTATTACAGGCAAGCTGTTTTTGTTGATGCTCTCAGGGGCTAGAGTTGAAATTTCTATTTTAGCATTCTCGCCCGGATTATAAATCGGCTTATCGGTGTTTATTTTTACATCTCTTAATTCAGGGTCATTGACGAACCACAAAAATAGCCTGTTCCAAAATTTCTCATAATGAGCAGACAGATTGCCCTCGCTTGCCTGGGCAAAATTCCATTTCCAGGATGAATCTGACATAAAAGCCGCAACCTTTCCGTTATCTATATTCTCAACCGCTAATACCGGATCGCCATCTGCCGATGACAATAACGCCGTGGCGGATGGGTTTAATCCCTGGACTATGTTTAAGCCTTCAAGCTCCGGCATTGTACTCCATTGTCTTTCATTTTCATCTTTATTTGGGACAATTCTCATAATTGGGTGGCTTTTTCCAATATCGGTGAGCTCGGTGTGGAACTTTTGGTTACTAATAGTCTCAGATAGAGTTCTAGGCATATAGTCAAGCTCAACCGGCAATATGTCTGAGACTGATGTTCTCCCATAATCTCCACCGTTAAAACTGTTGCTTCCGCCGATCATCAGAAATGCCCCGCCGTCCCTAGAGACATAATTCTTCAGATTCTGTAAATGGAACCCGAAAATTCCATAGGGCTGGAATTGGAAATCCTGGAATATAACAATATCAAAAGTGTCCAGTTCATTACTGAATAACTCATTAACAGGAAAAGGTATTAAGCTCAACTCTCTTTCCGAAGCAAATACCAAGTCTGATGGGTCTCTTAAAATAAAGAAGGATACTAAGTCTACATTTGGGTTTCTTTTGAGCGCCTTCCTCAAAAATTTAACGTCCCATGAAGGTCTTCCCGCAACGTGGAGAACCCGTATTTTATTAATAATAACGTCTGTAAAAAAGGATTTCTGATTATTCTCGGCAATGAGCTCCCCAGATAATACTGGTATGGACACTGTGTAAATTTTCCTTCCCAATGATAGGGGGTTTACTTCAAACGCCACTTTGGCCTCTTTGGAATCCTTATCTAAAGAAGCTTCTTTGATTGCAATTAATTTGTCTTCTTCATAGAGTGAAACCGGAATTTCGAAACTATCACCAATGCTTGATTTAATTGATACATCAATCGTAAAAGGGTATCTAAGAAATGTTACTTCACTTGCTTCTATATCGTCTATCCAAATGTCGTAGATATTTTCTTCTGTAACTGGGCTTATGGTATTGATTGGGAAATCTACACCTGCTAATTTCTCACTCAAACTATCTAAAGCCTCTTTGTTGTCAGCACCATCGGAGATAATTATTGCAGTATCAAGTTCATTATTCTTATTCTTTTTTGTTATTCCTTCCAATACTTTGCCTATATCAGTGATAGAACCATTGGGTTCATTTTTGAGAATTGAGTTGAGAGAGGTCGTTCTTAATCCTTGGTCAAACAAATAGTATTCAACATAGAAATCTTTTTCGATTTGAGAGAGAAATTTGTTATGTTGTACTAAGTAACTTTTTATACTTTCATTTCTTGTATTACCTTCAGAACCTCCAGGGAGATTAATGCTCCATGAACTATCAACTATGATAGCTAACTTCTTTTTGTCTTCTTTGTAATTTGCTGTCCGGTATGCGGGATTGAATAAAATGAAAATTATTAATAGGAATGATAATAAATGAAGTGAAACAATTACTGTTCTCTTTTTAGTACTATCTAGGTGTCTTGTGCTTCGGTATGATCCATAAAGTACTAATATCAATAAAAGAAGAAATACAATTCCTTCAATGATGTTTGGAGGATTTAGTAATACAAAGTGATTAATTACTGAGTCCATTAGAATAAATTTACCACACTGTGTCTGATTTTTATGGTTTTATAGTATTAAAAATTTACCTTTATCCATTATAGTCTCGCCGTCTACAATTACAGTTGGTTCCATAATTACGCCGTCTAGGTGGCTAGCTACACGAATAATACCGCCCATACTTTTATTATCGCCAAATGCTATATGCACTGTTCCTATAACCTTCTCATCCTCTAGGACTTCCCCGGTTATGAGGGCTTTGTCGTGAGTTCCGATTCCAAGCTCTGCAAGATTAAATGCGAGTTTTCCGAAAGGCTCCATAATTGAATATAGTTTTTCTGCCCCTGCTCCACCTGTAATTTCTGTAGCGTAACCTTCTTCGACTTTAACGTTAATAACTTCATCCTTAAGAATGCCCACGCCAGCCATTGATCCATCAAACACAATTACTCCTTCTGACTTTCCTTCCATTGGCGCTACGTATGCCTCACCTGCCGGTAGATTGCTGAAATCCCCCGGATTATGGTTTAAGCCAGTGTCTGAATGTCCGTCCCTTCCTTTTACAGCGAGGTTAATATCGGTTCCTTTTGCTGATGTAATTCTTATATTTGATGCTTTGCTGATAATCTCGGCAAGGATATCGCTCTTTTTTGCTATTTTTTTATAGTCGGCATTTAATGTTCTTGTCATCATATCCTCAGTAATTCCGGGTAGGGTGGCAATTCGAACGCCGGCTTTACTCGCTTCTCTTCTTGAATCCGTATGGCTCAAGGATTTTGAGGTAGGGATAAGTATCACATCTACCAACTTCATTAGCTCTGCAATTGGCTCTGGAGGTTCTTCACCATTAGACCTCGGCGTTATTATTTCAGTAAATATTGCCTCTGCTCCCATTTCTTTAGCCCCTTCCCAAAGGGCGTATCCTATTTTTCTTGCCGGTTCGTCAGTTATTATGAGAACCCTCTCTCCCTTTTTTACTGCCATACAGTCCTTTAGTGCGATTTCTGCAGCTTTCTTTAATTGATCCATTAATTCTGCCCCCGATTTTCTATAGTGCTTGTGCTAATTGTCATCAATATTATAATATGCCCTATCTTAGCGGTTCTTGTAAGATTAAATAAATTTGATCTTAAGTGGTATTTCTAAGGAGAGGTTCGATGCCCGGGATTGGCTTAGTTACACCCTATTGGAATAACATCACAAAGCAAGAATTTATAGAAATTGCTCGTCTTGCTGAAGATCTGGGCTATCACTCAATTTGGGTGCCCGAGATGTGGGGTAGGGACGCTTTTTCTATTCTGGGGTTATTAGCTGCACATACTAGCAGAATCAAATTGGCCACAGGAATAATTCCTATATATAGCAGATCTCCTGCAGTTATTGCCCAGACCATTGCTACTTTGGATGAAATATCGGATGGTCGTATGATGCTCGGTCTAGGTACAAGCGGACCCATAGTTATTGAGAACTGGCATGGAGTGTCTTATGAAAAGCCACTTCAGAGGACTAGGGAATATGTCGAAATCATACGTATGATTTTAAATAGTGAACGAGTCAATTATGAAGGAGACATATTTAAATTAAAAAACTTCCGACTCCAATTCAAACCGATCAGAAATAATATCCCGATCTTTATAGCCGCTATGGGTTCAAAGAACATACAACTTACAGGCGAGGTTGCAGACGGGTGGATACCATTCTTGGTGCCACCTGCATATCTTGAGAATGGCAAAATGGAGCTTAGATCTGGCGCGGAAAAAGCAGGGAAGGATGGAGAGCAAATTTTAGTGAGCCCCTATATACCAGCTGCAGTTTCCTCAGATGAGAGTCTTACAAAAGACGTAATCAAAGAGTATATTGCTTATTATGTTGGAGGGATGGGGACTTTTTACCATCAAGCAATGGTTCGCTACGGATTCAAGCCTGAGGCTGATAAAATCTTAGAAGCGTGGGGTAAGGGAGATAAAAGTGGGGCAGTTGAAAGTGTGTCTCAAGAAATGTTAGAGTCGTTTTCGATCTGTGGCAATGCTGAGTCCGGTAAATCAAAGATAACTCAATATATTGATAAGGGTGCTGATCTGCCTATTATTCTTTTCCCTCCAAAGGCATCTCGTGAATTGGTGAGGCAGACAATAGAAGGGCTTGCTCCCAAAAATTGACATAAATCCAAATCTAGTGAATATTAGCCGTAAATTTAATAGGTAAATTTAATAGATTTTTATTGGAAAATAATATATGAAAATACTTGTAACAGGCGGGGCAGGATTTATAGGTTCTTGGGTCTCCAGAGCTTTTCTTAAAGAAGGCCATGAAGTAGTTATTATTGATGATTTGTCTACAGGGAAAGAAGAAAATCTTCCTAGCGGCGCTAAATTTATAAAATGTGATATTAGAGATTTTGATACGGTCGAAAAAATCATCTCTGATTTCAAGCCTGAAATAGTAGACCACCATGCCGCCCAGATTGATGTTCGCAAATCAGTAGATAACCCAATGCATGATGCTGAGATTAATATTGTAGGCACTCTACATTTGATAGAGTCATCTTTAAGACACGGTGTGAAAAAATTTATATTTGCCTCAACTGGCGGCGCTATATACGGTGAGCCAGAGGTAATTCCGGCAGATGAAAAAACCGACCCCTTTCCCATCTCACCCTACGGCACTTCTAAATACGCTGTAGAGAAATACCTTGGCTACTATAACTATGTGCACGGTTTTGAGTACGTCGCCCTTAGATACGCTAATGTCTACGGACCGCGTCAAAACCCTCATGGTGAAGCAGGTGTAATTGCTATTTTCTGTAACCGAATTTTGTCGGGATCACCTTGTACTGTTTTTGGAGACGGTGGTCAGACAAGGGATTATGTATACGTAGAAGATGTTGCGAAGGCTAATCTTCAAAGTCTAAGTGCGCCCTTTGGCAGTTATAATATTGGAACAGGGATTGAAACATCTGTGAATGATTTGATTTCAGAACTCAAAAAATCATCAGGAACGGATTTTGAAGTTAATTATGGAGAACAAAGACCTGGAGAGGTTCAGAGTATAAGCCTGGAAGCGTCACAAGCGGAAAAAATACTTGGATGGAAACCTAATGTAAATTTGGCAGAAGGGATTCAAAAAACTTGGAACTGGTTTAATCAGGATTTAAAATAATGACATTGATTTCTATCTACTAATGATTAGATTGCCTAACAAGGTCTATTGGGTATCCTTAGACATCCCGGAGGTATTAAATGAGCAAAGAAGAAGATTTTTTATATGATGAAAGAATAGTTGAAATGCATATCAAGGACGGCACTCTTTCTAAGAAGGATTATGAAAAGCATTTGAAGAGTCTCCCTGATGTAGAAGAAAAGGGAGAGGTCCTTATTATAGAAGAAGATGAAGATGAAGTTGTAGTAGAAGTTGAGCTTGAGCAAGTAGAAGAGGACGAGACTGAATGAAATGGGATTATAAAGTTGTTTCAGTAGATACGTTATTCCAGGGTAGTAATGATCATGACATTGCAGTATCAAAAGAGGCAGCTGGTGCAAGACGGGCAAGCGCAGGGGAAGGTATGGAAAAAGCACTTAATGATCTTGGTAAAGACGCTTGGGAATTAGTTTCAATAACTGGGGATTTTGGGATATTTAAAAGGTCGTCAAAGTTATCTCAGAATTAAAGAGAAATCTTATTCCCATTCAATAGTGCTTGGCGGCTTAGTTGATATATCATAAACCACTCGGTTAATTCCTTTTACTTCATTTATTATTCTTACAGATGTTCTTTCTAAAATATCATATGGAATACGTGCCCAGTTTGCGGTCATGCCGTCTAAGCTTGTAACTGCTCTAAGAGCAATCACATCTTCATAGGTTCTTTCATCACCCATTACACCTACAGTTTTAACTGGCAGGTAGACACAAAACGCCTGCCAAATATCGTCATATACGCCGTCCTTTTTAATCTGATCGATAAAAATATGATCGGCGAGTCTTAGTATCTCAACACGCTCCCGTGTAATTTCGCCCATGATTCTAATCCCTAGCCCCGGTCCCGGAAATGGATGACGGTTAAGTATCTTCGCCTCAACTCCAAGCTCAAAGCCGACCTTTCTCACTTCATCTTTGAAGAGCTCTCTTAGAGGTTCTACCAGTTTAAGATTCATTTTTTCGGGAAGTCCGCCCACATTGTGATGAGATTTAATAGTAGCAGAAGGGCCTTTAACGCTCACACTTTCTATTACATCAGGGTAAAGTGTGCCTTGAGCAAGAAATTCTGCACCACTTATTTTGGAGGCTTCTTCGTCAAAAACATTAATAAATTCTTCGCCGATTATTTTTCTCTTTTTCTCAGGGTCTGATACATCCTTTAATTTTTCAAAAAACCTTTGAGTTGCATCTACATGAATTAGATTGAGGCCCATATCTCTAAAAGAATCCACAACTTCAGCTGCCTCATTAAATCTCATAAGTCCCGTGTCTACAAATATGCAGTAGAGATTCTCGGCTATAGCGCGCTGAATTATAACAGCGGCAACTGCTGAATCGACGCCGCCCGATAGTCCGCAGATTACTTTTGCAGAACCTACTTTTTCTCTAATTTCCTTAATACTGGTTTCGGCAAAAGATTTAGAAGTCCAGGTGTTTTTACATCCCGCAATATTGAATATGAAATTAGACAATATTTCCTTGCCGAATTTTGTATGAACCACCTCGGGGTGAAACTGAGTACAGTACATCTTAAGTTTCTCATTTTTAATAGCGGCCACTGGTGAATTCTCACTCGCTGCAACAGCAGTAAAACCCTCCGGGAGCTCAAGAACTCGGTCTCCGTGTGACATCCAAATATCACTACCATCCGGTATACCTTGCAGTAGGTCGGTATTGTCCGTTATTTGAAGCTTAGCAGGACCAAACTCCCTCTTGTCGGAACGCTCCACTTTGCCTCCGAGAAGATGAACGGTAATCTGCATCCCGTAACAAATACCTAAAATGGGTACGTTGAGTTTGAATATCTCAGGATCAATAGTAGGAGGATCTTCATCCCATACACTCGCAGGACCACCTGAAAATATGATTGCTTTAGGGGCGGTTTTCTTAATATCTTCAAGCGAAGTATTAAAGGGCTTAATTTCAGAATAGACACCGAGTTCCCGTGTCCTTCTTGCTATAAGCTGTGTGTATTGAGAGCCAAAATCAAGAACAAGTATTTTATCGTGCATTTTCTATTTTAGATGTGATAAAGCTCAGTAAATTTTTAGTGCAGTTAATGAAATAATAAGAGTGTCTAATTACTCAATTCTATAGTTAGGGGCTTCCTTTGTTATTATTACGTCGTGTACATGGCCTTCTCTAAGACCAGCGTTTGTAACTTTAATGAATTTAGCTTTAGTTCGCAGCTCATTTATATTCTTGCATCCGGTGTAGCCCATGCCTGCCCTGAGCCCGCCTATTAGTTGATATATAACGTTGCCAATAGAACCTCTGATTGGAATTCTTCCTTCAATTCCTTCAGGCACAAGTTTGGAGTCTATCATTTCATCGCCAATGTTCTGTGCGTATCTATCCCTGCTTCCCTTCTTCATAGCTTCAATTGATCCCATTCCACGATACACCTTGTAGGTCCTACCTTGAAATAGTATCACTTCTCCAGGCGCTTCATCCGTTCCCGCAAATAGGTTGCCTATCATTACTGAATTTGCTCCTGCCGCTATTGCCTTGGCTACGTCGCCCGAGAACTTAATCCCGCCGTCAGCTATAACTGGTATATCATATTTTTTAGCTACTTTGGAAGCATCTTGAATAGCTGAAATTTGAGGAACGCCGATACCTGCAATAATTCTCGTTGTGCATATAGATCCTGGACCTACGCCAACCTTAACAGCATCAGCGCCAGCTTTAATAATTGCTTCTGCCCCTTCGCCTGTTCCTATATTGCCGGCAATTATTTCAATTCCGGGAAAGTTCGATTTAGTTGATTTTATTGTATCGAGAACTCTCTTTGAGTGCCCGTGCGCGGTATCTATCACTATTACATCACAACCTACTTTAAGGAGCGAATCTATTCTTTCTTCGCTGTCAGGCCCAACTCCTACGGCTGCCCCGCACCTCAGTCTTCCAAAGTTGTCTTTAGATGCGGTTGGATACTTCTCAATCTTTTCTATGTCTTTCATTGTTATCAAGCCGCGAAGCCTGAATTCGTCATTTACCACAGGAAGTTTTTCAATTCTGTATTTATGAAGTAGTTCTTTAGCTTCTTCTAAATTTGTCCCCTCTCTTACAGTAACCAGCCTCTTTCTTGGGGTCATAATTTGTTTTACTTTAAAGTCTAGGTTTTTTTCAAATCTCAAATCTCTGAAAGTTACTATTCCAAGAAGTGTTTCATCATCTTTCGTAACCGGAAGCCCCGTAATATTCTGCTTTAGCATTATGTCCAAAGCGTCTTTAACTGTATGGTTAGGGCGAACTGTAAGGGGATTGACGATCATTCCACTTTCATATTTCTTTACTTTTTTTACTTCGGCAGTTTGTTCTGAAATATCCAGATTCCTATGGATAATCCCTATACCACCTTCCTGAGCGAACGCTATTGCAGATTTGGATTCGGTAACCGTATCCATAGCTGCACTAACTATAGGTATATTAAGTTTAATATTTGGTGTTAACTGAGTGGCTATATCAACATCATTGGGCAAAATCTCAGAATAAGCGGGTAGTAAAAGAACATCATCGAATGTTAAACATTCTAAAATATCTTTATTGCTCATTCTAAATTATCCCTTTTTGGTTTTTTTTGCAGGTGCTTTTTTAGCCGCTGTCTTAGTAGCAGTTGTTTTTGTAGCAGTCGCCTTATTAGTTGTTGTCTTAACAGTGGCTGTTTTTGGTGCTGCTTTCTTTTCTTTGGTAGTTGTTTTAGTCGCGGCTTTTGGTTTTGCCGGAGCAGCTTTCTTTGCGGCAGGCGTTTTTTTAGCTACAGCAGGTTTTTCCTTAGCCGAAACAGCCTCTTCTTCAGGTTCCGCTTTCTGCTTAGCAGTTTTTGTAGCAGCAGCCTTTTTTTCATTTGCAATAGATATTAGTCTCGCAGGAGTCTTAACAATTTCTATTACTTTCTTTCTCATTTCAGGAAGCGTTACACCAAGTTCAATCTCAATTTCCTGCTCTTTTTCTCCAAGGTTAATAAATACCGGGAGCACGCCTACGTAGGTTTTTGAATCAACACGTTCAAAACCGAGTGCGTTTAGTAGCTTCTTTGGAAGAGTTGGAAACTCTATAGTTGCAATTTCCGCAGTTTCTTGAGGAAGGAGACCATCCTGACTCACGCTAATCTTTATAAGGGTGGATTTCATTTTTTTCCTCACCTTTTTTATATAAAATATAGCTTTTAATATTTAAATGAACCACTCTCTCCAAAATATGAAATGTTAATAATACATAAAATGTTAATAATACATTTTAGAAATCTGAGTGAGCGGCAACACTGAAATATTCACTATTATCCGGTACATTCTACTTGAATCACAATGACATAGCAAGCTAAATCTACTTATTTGCTATTGGTTAGAGGCCGCTCATATTGTTTAGTGTCAATTTGAGGATGCTTCTTTGTAATCTATTACTTCTAGATTGTATTTTAAACCGAGTACTCTGGTGTCTGCTGGGAATACTGTGAAAAAAGGTATGGATTCCCCGGGCTGAATATTATAGTTAAGTCCGGCAAGCTTTTTTGCGTTGCCCACATCTATATCCCCATTTTTTTGGTCTAATTTTGAAAGTATATTCTGTATTGGCGAAACTTTTAGCTCAACGTCAGTAAATGTGTTTCCCGCATAGAAAGTGTCTTCAAATTCCTTTTTCTCAGCGGCTATATATTCACTCCTTAATTTTACATAGTTTACAGGTGCTTGAGATTGATTCGTTATTAGCCCTGAAACAATATAAACAGGACCATTTACCGTGTTCATCCATCTAGCCTTATGCTCTGAAATGATGACCTTAGGAGCTTCTTTCTCATTTAGCTCTAAAGGGATAATGGATTCAACAAACGTGGTAAGAGTGGACAAAGTGCCTTCGGGCAGAATTTCAGCCTTAATTAATATGATAAGACTTGCAATAAATATAACAAATAGAGCTGCTATAGTTATGAGTGTATAAATAAATCTTGCTATAATACCGGTATTTGATTTTATTATTTTACCCTTTGATGCGTTATGGGAAATCTCGTCTTCAGCCTCTTCTAAATTCTCTTGGTCGATATCTTCAATTATCGGATTCTCTTCATCTGGAGTTTCTTCCTCTATAGAAATACTATCAATATTTTCTATAGGAAGCCCGTCATCATAATCTTCTTCAAAACTTTTATCCGCAAATACTTCGTCGATATCCAATTCGTTATCAATACTCTCTTCGGATTCAAATAGTTTAGGCGGATTTTGTATAGAATCATCAGCTTCTTCTATCTCAGATATTTCTACCTTATTCTCTATTTCTTCAATTTCCTTAGTTGGCAGCTCTTCTGATAGGAGGTTTGTTGCAGTATTTTCAGTTATGTAATCGTCTATTAAATCTTCTAGGTTTTCTTGATGCTCTGTAGGTATATCAAGAATATCATTATCAGTCTCTTCATTGTCATCGACAACATCTTTGACAATACCGAGTTCGCCCCGAGCTAAGTCGGATGAAGCCTCGAACATGTTTTCCTGTTTTTCATGGTACTCAGCATGTTCTTTTTCTGAAGTTCTCTCTTCCTTCAAATCCTCAAACAATGGTGTTTCTTGAGGTAGGCCGAACTTGTCCTCAAAATGAGAATCATCTGCTTTAGATACGAAGAATATATGTCCACATTTTGAGCACCTAACGCTGCTTCCGGGCGGCTTTATTCTAGAATCATCAAGCCTATATTTACGTTTGCAATTCTCACACTGAATAATCATCTCTTGATTTTTCTCCAACCGAAAATAACAATAATATAAAGTTATTACGGCGTTTCAACTATTGAAAAAACTATAGGCTTCTTTAAGCTAAGTCAATACTAACTAAGAGGATATAAAGTACAATTCATAATTCTATGAGATATCTCAAAATCTACATACTTGCTCTAGTCATAATTACTTTTATTTCTTGTGTAAGTTCCTCTCCTAATTTAGAGCCTATTGAAAGGGTGCAGTACCAAATGGGAACTTACGCCCGCGTGCTTATTTATGGAGGTAACGATAGAGATGTTGATGCTGCTTTCGCCAAGATTAAGGAGCTTGATAATTTGCTATCCGGCTATAATCCTAAAAGCGAAATCTCTGAAATTAATAATATGGCCGGGGAAAGAGCCGTTAGAGTTAACCCTCAGGTAATTCAAATACTACAGATAGCAAAGACTATAGCGACAGAAACAGATGGAGTTTTTGATCCAACTATAGGGGCTCTAACTATAGGAGTTTATAGATTCGGAAGAGAAAGTGAAGTTGAACCCGATATAGCAGATATAGATAAAGCGAAATCATTAGTCAATTACAATGATCTAGTCATAGAAGGTGATAATGTTTATTTGAAAAATAAAGGAATGATGATTGACCTGGGAGCAATTGGGAAGGGATATGCGGTTGAACAAGCTGTAAGTGTTCTTAAGGCAAGAGGTGTTAAGACCGGTGTAGTGTCTCTATCGGGAGACTTGAAAGTTTTTGGAGATGAAGCTGAGATAGCTATAACAAATCCTGAAAACAAAGGGGCCATAGCTACATTTACTACAAAAACCGAGGACTTGGCAATTTCTACCAGTGGTAGTTACGAAAGGTCTGTAACTATAGACGGGGATGTTTACCATCATCTGATCGTTCCCGAGAGTGGGAAGCCGGGGAATGACTTTATAAGCTTAACTGTGGTTCTGGAGGACAGCAGTACGCTTGCGGACGCATATGCTACTGCGCTCTTTATAATGGGTCGGGATAAAGCCCTTGAATTTTTAGATAATCACCGTGAAATCGGAGTATTTATTGTTTTCCCTGATAAAAATACTTACTATAATGAGACTTTTTCTGACCTTGTAACTAATCTTCATGTATTAGCGAATTCATCTCAGTAGATTAAAGTTATGCTTAAGTTTATTGTTAATTTTGTACTGCATCCCTTTTTGTTAAGCTAGGTTTAAGTTGGAATTAGGAACAATACAAAAGCTTGGTGCCGATTTTAATGACTTATTATAAATAGGGTTAAATTCCAAAAAGCTATCTTAACTTATGGACTTATTATAGGGGGGCAAATCAGTTTGAGAAATTCTTAAAAAGGGAATCCAAAATTTACTGTAAATACGTTAAGGTCTCCAAATCTATAGCCAATGCCAATTCGGGGATTGTTGATTACCCATAATTTAAGTGGTGTTGCAGATCCTATAGTGCCTGATATCTCATACTGATTTTCTACTTTTAAAGGGCTTTCTAGAAACCTAGAAAACTCTGCATTCGGTAAATAGCGGTAATAAATAAAAAACGCGCTCATATCCGGCTCGTATCCCTTTATCCTAAAACCAAGAGGATGAAGAACTTCAAGTCCATTCTCCAGTATGCCGTATGACTCATCAGGTGCCCCATCTACAAAGGTTGTATTACCGGCCCACAGAATCGCATTACCAATACTAAATTTAAATCTCTCCCAGAATATCTCGTATAGACTTCTCAACCCAACTGTATATATATAAATTGTTGAACTATCAATATTAAGATTTGCCGGTCTCGCTTTCTCAGAAATACTCCAAGCAATACCTAAATTACCAAAAGGTTTTAAATACCAGTTATCAAGTACTTCATATTGAAGTTCAACACCGGGAATATAAGCTATTATATCCTGATCCGCTGTAAGCCTGGTACCATCTGGTAGAGTGCCCTTGAAGCGAAATCTGCCATAAAATAAAGGGGAGTCTATCTTTATTTTAAGCTTTTCGTATTGTGGAAGATCAAAAGTATAAGAAAGTGGTAGCTTAAATACCTTTACATCAAGCCCGCCAATATCATAAGAGCCAAAACCCAGCTGAAAAGCGTAAGCGAAATTGACGCGAATATCCGTTTTAACCTGTGCTTTTGCTGAATTGACCTGAATAACTAAAAATGTAGCTGCAAGTATTATGAGATACACAAATCGCATAAATTTCATATAGAAAAACTTGTTAGGCATCTACCTATCCTCATTTATAGAGACATCACTACTTTAGTTGGAGCTGAGGGGAAAGTTAATTACATTAAAACTCAGTGGCAGTTCGTCGTTATGTATTCCGGGATGCTGCACCGGAAGGATTTCTATTGAATTGCCTGGGTTTGTGTCCTCGAACCCGATATCGAAAAAGTCTTGCAACTGTTCTCTCAATATATTATCTTATGCAAATAAAAGCAAGTATATTTGTAAGTTCACTACATATGAGACAAACAGGTGTATTGCCCTACCCAAATTAGTCAAGAAGTAAAGAGTGTCAGAGGTTTTAGAAAAGCGAGTCTAAAAGAGGAAGATTCTAATTATCCCGCCAGATAATTGCTGTAATAGTCCCCTGGTCTTGAATCACTTCTACCGCATCTCCTATATCAAAACTTAATTGAACTTCATTTACAACCAAATGATACATAAGCCTTCTACCGCTCTTGGCATCTATATATCCTCCTAAAGCCTCTCCCCTGAGAAGAATTCCGTTCTCATTTGCCATGCCGAAAGTGCCTAGCTTGGCAAATGCGTTTCCCTTTGCTCCCGCTAGTGAAGGATCCGCTTCAAAATCAGTTGCAAATACGAGCCCCCCATCTACGCCTAGTATCGGCAAAGCATCTATAAATTCAGGGAAAAAACTCTGCTCACTAATGTGTTTAAGCATCTGGAGGATTGCTTTATTAGTTGCTGTAGCGAGACCTCCGCCGCTTCCGTCAAAAAATAAAAACTCATTGCCGGGTATGCCTATATTCTGTGTAAGGTTCTCTCTTTCGACAATTTGAGCGTCATCTATGTTGTCAACTCCCTCTGTAAGCCCCCAAAGCATAAGACTCGTATCTGAGCCTATGTTGTAGCTCACTTTAAGTACAAGTTTTGCATATTCTGAGTATGGAAGCGATACCAGTTCAGCAAGCAAAGTGTTAGAGCTATAAGAATTTTGTGGAGGTAATAATTGAACAGGATTTTGCCCCACTGGGTTAGCATTAACTGTAACTCCAGCTTTTTGTAGAGCTTCTATTAATACAGTGCGCGCATAGTTGTCGGGCCTTACTATTCTAAATGTCTGTATCAAAGGAAACGCTTCAGTTATAGGAGGGATAAAATCTATAGGAAGCCTTCCGGTCACTGTTCCAAAACAGTTATCTAATCCAATACAGCTCGAAAACTCGGGAACAAGCTCTACCTCCGTTTCTTCACCAGAGGCAACTGTTATTAAATTGGAATCTACACCAAATGCCTCAGACATTGGTCTATGATCAACCGACGCAGATTCTCCGGGATTTGTAGAGTTAATTATCACATCAACTACATCATCATTTACAAAAATGGGTCTAATATCAAACTCTCCTCGAAACTCAAAAGGTTCAAAGAGCCTGTCGTCAATAATAATTTCTCCTGTTATCTTAGTTATTCCTGATTTTGCAATTTGCTCCGCCAGAGAGTCATAACCCCAAAGGGGGTCGGGTGCTGTAAGTACAGCGTTTCCGGCTGTGTCGGCTTCATTATGATCAAAGTTAGTTATGGCCATCGTTTCATTGGGATTTCTACGTCCTCCCATAGTGAAATCTCCAGTCGCCACAAGTATGAGATCGCCCTCGAGTACCCCTTCACCATTAACAGATCCCTGTCGGTGAATAGGTGTGTGGAACCTAAAGTCCGGACCGAGTGCTTCAAGTGCTTCACCAATTGTAAAAACTTTTCTAACAGAACCAATAAAAAGATTGTCATCGTATCTCAAATTATAAATAAGCTCGCCTGATTCTAGGTCAACAACACGAAGAGCCCAGATTGCCCCATCATATAAATCTTTATCAAAGATAGCTCTTATTTCTTCAGGAATGGGTTGTCCATCGGAACTGTTATTATTACAGCCTCCATAGGAAAGAAACGAAGCTGCCAGTAGTAATATTACTACCGCCGTCCTGGGTAATTTTATTCTCATTTTAATACTCCCGTTCCCCAGAGACTTTTTTATGAGTACCTTGGAGGTTAGGTTTACAAGTTTATTGTCAAATAAGCTTGCAACTGTTCCCTCACTATATTATCTTATGCAAATAAAAGCAAGAATCGATTTAGATATAATCAGGGGAATTTATGAGGAGCTGAGTTTAAAAAGCTTGTTTCTGCAGATTCTTGATGGGGAGCAGTATAAATTTGATTATTGTAGGCATTTTTTAAACCAACAAAGAAACCTTTCCTTTATTTGACAAAATTAGTGCGTGGCTTATATTCTACGTCGGATAACCCCATTTTAAGGGGCTATTAATAATCCGGGATATTTATATCTGGGGAAATAATTTAAGGGGTGAAAAAGTGTAATGCCCATTTGTACTATTGAAGAAGCCATTTCCGAAATACAACAAGGTAAAATGGTAATCCTTGTCGATGATAAGGATAGAGAAAACGAAGGTGATTTAATTGTTGCCGGTGAATTTGCTAACGCTGAGACCATAAATTTTATGGCCACACATGGCAGAGGTTTGGTATGTTTGGCTTTAACAAAAGAAAATGCAGACCGAATTGGACTTCAGCCCATTAAACCCGAATATAATTCTGTCCCCCAACATACTGCCTTTACAATATCTATAGACGCGGTTCAGGGAGGAGTTACTACTGGTATATCAGCCTTTGACCGAGCATCCACTATTAACTTGGCAATATCTCCGGATGCGAAACCTGAAGACTTCATACGTCCCGGGCATGTATTTCCATTGATTTCAAGGCCTGGTGGAGTTTTGGTTAGAGCAGGACATACCGAAGGTTCTGTCGATATTGCACGGCTTGCCGGTCTAATGCCTTCCGCGGTGATTTGCGAGATAATGAATGACGAAGGAGATATGGCAAGGCTTCCTGATTTAGAAAAATTTGCGATTACTCATGATATAAAGATTGCATCTATAGCGGATTTAATTAGCTATAGACTAAGAGCTGAAAGCCTTGTTAGAAGGGCTGCTTCAGCTGTTATTCCTACAGAATATGGGGAATTTCAGACAATTGTTTATGAAAGTGATATCGATCCTCAGCATCACGTGGCGTTTGTAAAGGGAGATATAACCTCTAAAGATAATGTTCTAGTAAGAGTTCATTCAGAGTGTCTTACTAGCGACGTCTTCGGATCACTCAGATGCGACTGTGGTCCTCAGGTAAAGCAGGCTATGAAGATCATCGAAGAAGAAGGGGCAGGGGTTATTCTCTATATGAGGCAAGAGGGGCGAGGGATTGGTCTTGTAAATAAGATTAAAGCCTATGCACTTCAGGATGATGGATTTGATACAGTTGAAGCAAATGAAAAGCTTGGATTTAAACCTGATCTTAGGGATTATGGCATTGGTGCTCAGATCCTTAGTGATTTAGGCGTCAGGAATATGAGGCTTCTTACCAATAATCCAAAGAAAATAAAGGGACTTGAGGGCTTCGGGCTCCAAATAGTAGAAAGGGTTCCTATTGAGATTCCACCAAACGGTACAAATTCAAAGTATTTAAAAGTTAAAAAAGACAAACTCGGTCACCTTTTGTCGATGGTTGACTAGAAGGGAGGTTTTTATGCCTCAGATATACGAAGGTAAGCTAGATGCGAAAGGGCTTAAATTTGCAATTGTTGTGAGCAGATTTAACGATTTTATAACTGAGAGACTTATGAGTGGAGCTATTGATGTCCTTAACAGACATAATGCTTCTGATAAAGATATCGATGTAATTAAAGTTCCCGGGTCTTATGAAATATTATTTGCAGTAAAGAAAGCAGCCGAATTAAAAAAATACGATGCTATAATAGCACTCGGTGCGATTATCAGAGGCCAAACTTCGCATTTTGATTTTTTAGCTTCAACTGTTACGAGCCAGCTTGCTACTATTGGGCTCGATCACAATATACCGGTTTCCTCAGGTGTTATAACGACTGAAACACTCGAGCAGGCGATAGAGAGAGCAGGCTCTAAAGCCGGAAACAGAGGCGGAGACGCTGCATTCTCCGCAATTGAGATGTCTAATCTTGCCAAAACTCTTTCCAGAAAAAGGTAAAATCCTACTATATGGGTACACGGAGACAGGCTAGGGAGCTTGCGCTCCAGTTTTTATATCAATTCGATTCATTAAAAGAGTCTTCCTCTGATTCAGAAGATGTAGAGGAGTTGTTATCTCTTTTTTGGGATGGAAATGATATTCCTTCAGATGATGATACCAAAGAATTTTCTTCGATTCTTGTAAGAGGATCATGCTCCAACTTGCCTAGTATTGACAAGATACTAACCAGTTATTCTGATAACTGGCGTCTAAAGAGAATGTCCACAATTGATAGAAACATATTAAGGATTGCAATCTACGAACTACTATACTTGAGCAACATACCGCCACCTGTTACGATAAATGAGGCCATTGAGCTTGGCAAGAGATTTGGTACTGAAGAATCAGGTTCTTTTATAAATGGGATACTGGATAAGATAAGAGAAGCAAAAGAGAAAGGGGATTTCTAAGATGATTAATGAGGCCATTAACAAGTTAGTTGAACGTATAGATCTTGAAGAAGATGAAATGGCTGAAATTATTGAGCAAATAATGGATGGCGGGGCTACGCCTAGTCAAATAGCATCATTCTTAACTGCGCTCAGGATGAAGGGCGAGGCGGTTTCTGAAATTACGGGTGCTGCCAAGGTAATGCTCGATAAAGCAAATAGAATACAAATATCAGATGAGGTGGTAGTAGATTTATGCGGCACTGGGGGGGATCATCACGGAACTTTCAATGTTTCCACAGCAGCGTCGTTCATAGTAGCAGGAGCTGGAGTTTCAGTAGCAAAGCACGGTAACCGTTCTGTTTCAAGCCCGGTTGGTAGCGCAGATGTGCTTGAGGCATTGGGAGCCAATATCGACTACTCACTTGAGCATGCACAGAGATGTTTGAGGGAAACCGGAATAGTGTTTCTCTTCGCCCCACTTTACCACCCTGCAATGAAAAATGTTGCCGTACCAAGAAAAGAGATCGGCATCAGAACTATTTTTAATATATTAGGCCCCATTTCTAATCCCGCCGGGGTAAAACATCAGGTGATAGGTGTATACTCCGAATCTTTATTGGATCCGATAATCAAAGTTTTAAGAAATCTTGGGCATACAAATGCTATGGTTGTTCACGGCTCCGATGCAATGGATGAATTTACTGTAACGGGAAAGACTGTTGTTGCAGAACTAAGAGACGGTATGGTGAAGAAGTATCAATTTGACCCTTCAGAGCTAGGATTAAAGAAGAGAAAATTGGAAGAATTAAAAGGTGGTCAAACTTCTCAAGAAAATGCTCAAATAATATTATCTATATTTAATGGCGAGGAAAAAGAAGCGAGGAGAGACATTGCACTTCTTAATGCCGCAGCAGCTATCTATGTATCCGATGGAGAATCCGACTTTAGTCAAGCATTTGATAGGGCGGTAGAGTCTTTGGATTCGGGTAAAGCGCTTGCTAAGTTAAATCAGTTTATAGAATTCACAAAGAAACAATAAATACTTTGTCAGGTAACAATATTAATGATTCTTGATGAAATAATTCAAAATAAGACTTCTGAAGTAGAGATTTCAAAAACCTCTCTACCCTTAGAACAAATACAAGAGCAAATTAAAGATGCCCTTCCTTCAAGAAATTTCTTTGATGCAATTAATCCAAAAGGCGAGCTGAAAATAATCTCTGAGGTTAAACACGCCTCCCCTTCAAAAGGTGTTTTTAGAGAAGACTTTGACCCTGTTCAAATAGCCAAGAGTTATAGCCGCGGCGGTGCGTCGGCCATATCGGTTCTGACCGATGAGAAATATTTTAGAGGTAGTCTTTCATTTCTTAAAAACATAAGAGCAGAGGTTGATACTCCCCTTCTAAGAAAAGACTTTATTGTTGATCCGTATCAGGTTTATGAAGCCAGGCTTTTCGGAGCTGACGCGATCCTGCTTATAGTAGCCGCACTTGATCAAACCTCTTTATCCGAACTATTAGAGCTCACTCACTCACTTCAAATGAATGCTATTGTTGAAGTGCACGATGAGAACGAATTAGATAGGACGCTAGAGGCTGATGCCAGAATAATAGGTATTAATAATAGAGACTTAAGAACTTTTAATGTCGATCTCAATGTATCAATTAATCTTTCCAAAAAGGTGCCGGGGGATAAAATCGTTATTGCCGAAAGCGGGATAGGTTCAATAGAAGATATAGATAGATTAAGGGGCGAAGGAGTACACGTTTTTTTAATAGGTGAGACGTTTATGAAAGCTCCTGATCCCGGGCAGAAATTAAAAGAGCTTATCGAGTCCAGTAATTATAATAATTCTTGATTTGAGTTCTAATAATCATCAGAGACTAGAATTTGAAATTTCTCAATTTGTAATTTTATTTACAAGTATCCCCTCAAAGTTTTGGCTATAATCTGATAGATATTATGAGTAACGATAAGAAGAAAAGAAAGAATCCAATGGTTGCTCTTATACTATCTGGAATATTGCCCGGACTAGGGCAGATTTATAACAACCAGTTTTTGAAAGGGTTGATATTGATAGGTCTAAATGTTGGGATAACTATATTAGCAAGGGAGCCCGTGGCACGTTTCATAGAGGCCAGTGGGGATTTGGATGATATCCCATCTCTTTTAATGTTGCTCGGTTATGCCATTGCAGGACTTATACTTATTGTTTTTGCTATGATAGACGCAAAAAAAACTGCGGATCGAATAAACCTAAGTGTTGGAGATTCACCTTGATACAGCTTGAAGTTAAACTAGTTGTTTTAGGCAAGGACATTTGGCGGTTTAATTAACTTGTAATCAGCCAGAAACTCGTTCGGAGTTTTACCGCTTAAACCGCAATGCTCTAGATTGTTGTAGTAAGTATTCCATACTCTGATCTT
>SPCL01000130.1 GCA_004525335.1 Thermodesulfobacteriales bacterium | reverse complement strand
TTTATTAATAGTTTGGCTAACATTATCTAAACTTTCGAGGTAGTTAAAATAGTTTAGGCTTCGTTTGAATTTGTTCACTTATTTTTTCCAAACTTGCTCGATAATGATCACCGAACTTTTTATATTTTTCTTCTGTGAGAAGCTCTTGAAGACGGCTTGAAATCTTGGTTTGGTACTCATCTGAAAATTCAGATATTTTTTGGCCTGCTAGAAACACAGCTGCGTAGCAGGCTATTTTATCCTCGCCGTCAATAAATATGTCGGTTAGCATTTTCACTGATCCTTTTGAACCTGATTCTCCTAATATGAAGATACATGCTTCCTGCCAAACAGGTGAGCGTTGTGCAAAGATTTTTTTAAGGGAGTGCCAGTTGATATCTGTAAAACCCCAGACAATATCCTCAGCGTCTCGGTAATCCTTTTCATACCAATTCTCACTTGGGTGCATATTCCCATTTGCAGTGTTTTCTTTGAGGTGTTTATCTAAAAGCCCAGTTGCGTCCAAGTTAGTCATAATGTGCCCCGTCTTTAGTGTGAAGTGGAATTATATTACACAATATCTCTATATTATGTTAATAGAACTGGTCACGAATTATTGCAACATAGATTCGGATTATGGAATTACTACACAGAACTCTTCAAAATCTGCGTCTTCGTTGAGCAATCCAAAGAACCGCAAATCGAATTTATTCACAGACGTTATAGTATACCCGGACATTATCTTAATTTTTGATACTCAAGTCAAGCGCTTGGAACTTTGTGGGTACAATGATTATAATAGTCAAACTTTAATAGAAACGGAGCGGAACTATCCATGGGCAAAAATAAGAACGATAAAAACAATCACAAAAGACTTGATGATAAAACTTATGAGAAAGAGCTTGGGAAATTACAGATAGAGCTCGTTAAGCTTCAGCAGTGGGTTAAGCAGGAGGGGAAAAGAATCGTAGTTCTTTTCGAGGGAAGAGACGCTGCGGGGAAAGGCGGAATGATAAAGCGCATCACTGAGCCACTGAATCACCGCATTTGCCATGTCGTCGCTCTCGGTGTGCCCACAGAAAAAGAGAAAACACAGTGGTATTTACAGCGTTATGTCCCACACTTGCCGGCAGCCGGAGAGATTGTGCTTTTTGACCGCAGCTGGTACAACCGCGCCGGTGTAGAGAGGGTAATGGGTTTTTGCACAGACGATCAGTATGATGAATTTTTACGAATATGCCCGGGGTTTGAAGAGACTCTTATACGCTCAGGCATATTGCTCTTTAAATACTGGCTCGATATAACAGCTGATGAGCAGGAAGTGAGGTTTCAAGAACGCCTAGACAACCCAATGAAGCAGTGGAAGATAAGCCCGATGGATATGACAGCCCGCTCCAAGTGGTATGAATACGAGAAGGCAAAAGACGAGATGTTTAAACATACCGACACAAAAATCTCGCCGTGGTATGTTGTTGATACAAATGACAAAAAGAGAGGCAGGCTAAACTGCATAAGCCATTTGTTAGATCATATCCCTTATGAGGAAGTACCGCAGAAAAAGATAAAACTCCCCCCACTTCAGAAAAAGAAGGACTATAAAAGGTCTCAAATTCTAGACAAAACCTTCATCCCTGAGAAATACTAATAAATTACTTATGTTGACAGGTTAGGTTGGGAGAACTAAATAACCGATTAGAAATTTTGTAGTCTAATTAAGGGGTGCAGTACACTGCTACCCATTAAGAATCTAGTAAAAAAATCGATGCGGTTACCTTCATTCAGCACATGGCTACCGCACACCGGTTCAGGCGGAAGAGGAGTATTACAAAAAAATAGAAGATACGCTCCTAAACGCCGCTTGACTATTGGAAAGTAGTACAGCTGGGACCGTTGTTTACAAACTATCAATTTTAATTTTTGACTAGCTCTACCCGACGGTTTTGAGCTCGTCCATCAGCTGTATCATTAGCAGCAACAGGTGACAAATAGCCAACCCCAGCAGGTTTCAATCTCGTGGCATCAACCCCAAGCCGTTGTGTAAGTGCCTTTACAACCGCCGCGGCACGCCGTTGCGAGAGGCCAATATTGTAGTCATAGCCACCCTGGTTATCGGTGTGTCCTACTACGAGCAGCTTAAGAGATGGGCGCTCGCTTAGTAGTTTGACGATTTCCTCTAGAGTCGAATCGGATTCCACTTTCAGACTGTCGCTGTCAGTGTCGAAATATATGCCGTAGATTGCAATATGACCGGTTGCGTCTATGCCCTCTGCCATCACCTCCGCATTGACACTTACCATACCAGTGTCCATAGATTTGCTTTCAACAACCTCTAGCAAAGTCACCGGCTTTTTTGTCCAGATAGAGTCAATAGCAACAAGCAAAGATACATGAATTACAGTACCGTCTTCCGCTGTTTTCTTCGCAGAAAGATAACGGATGTCCTGGGGTTTATCGAATGCAGCACCACTTGTCTTTGTAGTCTTAATCATTTTCTTTTCTTTATATAGCAGCCAGTGAAAAAGTCGCCCGCACTCCTCATCTGAACAGAAAAACAAGACCTCGAACCCGGCACTCTCAAGAGCGGACCGGTAATTTCTAAATATTTCCAAAGTAGATCGGTCCTCAGGACCACGATACAATATCCTGGTAATTTGTCCTTCAAGCGACAACTTCTCAGACGGAACACGGTTTCCTTTGTCATCCTTAATGGCCGGACCGATCGGAAGAATATACTCGTTAAATTCGTGCACCTCATAGCCATCGATTACAGATCCCGTATATCGTGTAATCATAGGGTGATCGGATGTATCTGGAGCATCTTGCGCCCTTAAATTCTCAATTCTAGATAATAGAAATAAACATACTGCTGCATAAATTACATTTCTTATCATGAGTTCCTCCTTATTATTCAACTTGCTGAAACACGCTCCAATATAAGCACAACCAGATTAGATCTGCTGGTATATTTTTGCATGGGGAAACAGTTATCTTCCCTCCTGACCTGCCCCCTCCTTATAATAGGGGTATTAGTTAGGTATAGGCTTATTAAGCACAATGGTAAGCAAGTTCATGAGAATTGCAAGAAGGTATTTATTCTCTATAATTCCAACTTAAACCAAGCTTGACAAAAAGGGTGCAGTACAAATAATCAGCCAATACTTTTTAGTCATTCTAAATATATGTAGATAAAGGGGGAACAGTACAACAGTACACGATCAATAACATTAAAAAGTATAGATAAATCTTAGAATGTATACAACAACAATTTATGATAAGAGTATTTACAGGCTATAACCAGAATTAGATAAGAAGAAATGATAAAAATATCTTTGTTCAGCCAATTAATCAGTTAGTATTTTACAGACAAGAAACCAAAGAGAGGAGTACAAAGCATGAAGATAGAGAGAGTGTTATTTTTCATATTGGCATTAAGCCTATGTGCGGGCATTTCATCTCAGGCAGATCAGAAAGAAGATATGGAGAAGATGAAAGCCGAAGCTATGGCAAAGTGGCAGGTATATTCAACACCTGGCGATGGGCATAAAGTAATGGAGCAATTGGTAGGCAGCTGGGATTATTCCCTTAAATACTGGTCTTCGCCCAATACCCCGCCTGAGGAATCCACCGGCACAAACGACGTGAAATGGATTTTAGGCAACCGCTTTTTGGAAATGGATGTAAAAGGCACCTCAATGGGCCAGCCCTTTGAGGGAATGGGGATCATTGGTTACGACAACGCAAAGAAAGAATATGTAAACACTTGGGTAGACACCATGGGAACGGGAATGATGAACGCAGTCGGATCCTATGATGCAGAAACAAAAACTATGACTGAAAAAGGCACTTTCACAGATCCGATGGCGGGACAGCAAACATTTAAAGGTGTTACAAAGTTTGTGGATGCAGACAACTTTAGCTATGAAATGTCTATATCGACCCCTGACGGGCAGGAAATGCGTGTCATGGAAATCAACTACACAAGAAAGAAATAGACTTTTATTAAATAGATATAAGGTTCCCTATCCTGTTTCAACAAAGCGGGATAGGGGATTTTTTGAATTATAAATAACCCTGAGATTCCAATATAGCAATCACGAGGATTATTAATAGCAGGCTCCAGATTATAATAGCGGTCCTGGTTGCTTTCTCCGCTTTCTTAGTCTCCCACCATGTTCTGGGTCTGACTCCCCTAAAGAAAAAAGTAGTAACCGCAGCCAAGTTAACACAGATAACGTTTACCAGAACCAACTGCACCGCTCCCGGCACAAGGGCCATGTTGTTTGAGCCAAGCAGCATTCCAACCGTTACGGTTGGCGGCAAAAGAGCAACGGCAACCATAACTCCTATGAGTGCGCTTGGAAGCCCCTTGGTAAAAGATAATGTTCCCGCCACTCCAGCGGCCAGCGCGATTGCTATATCGCCCAATCCAACCTGAGTCCTGGATGACAGCTCTCCTATAGCCGGGTCCACAGCGAACACCATTCCCACTACTATTGACAACATGAGCGTTGCCGCAATGCCCGCCAAATTGGCCTTAAGGGCTCTGCCGATCAAGTCTGTATCGCCAAGTGTAGTGCCAAGAGCCAGAGCCATATTGGGGCCAAGCAGTGGCGCTATAACCATAGCGCCTATAATGATTGCAACATTATCTTTTAGAATACCAATTGAAGCTACGATTGAGGAGAGAACCACAAGTACCAGATAAACCGAGGTGATGTTGGCTTTCCCATCCATATCGGCATATAGCTCTTCGCGGCTGATTCTTCCAATACTTGAAGTCTCTTCTTTTCCATTGCTATTTTCTGGGACTTGAAGATCGTCTTCTTTCTTTGGTTTTTCAGGCCTAGGAATGGAAGCTTCAACAGGAAGCAGTATAATGCGAAAATGCTCAGCCTTAGAAAATCTCTTCTCCAGCAAATCAAGAATTTTCTCGGACTCTTCAGCATTGACGAGAATCTTAATTAGAGTTTTCTCGCCCGATATGTTGTCTTCCCACATTTCAATTATCGGGTGGCCTTCGAGCAGTTCTCTCAGACGCTCTAAATTCTGTGTTTCAGGAAGTATTATTTCAATTAGGCGCAGGCTCATAACTTACCTTTAAGCGTAGAGATTTAATATTGAAAGAATGATTGATTAAGTGGGTAATATCAAATATATAGTATACTGCTCTACATTAAGTGGGTAGATGCTAGAAGAAGGAGCATAATAAATGACAGTTGAAATCATTCGCAACTTTTTAGCTTGGTGCTCGGTAATTAACGTTGGAGTGCTGATATATTGGTGGCTATTTTTTACGCTGGCCCACGGCTTTGTTTATCGAATTCAGGGGAAATGGTTCAAGTTGTCTGTGGAAAAGTTTGACGCAATCCATTACACGGGGATAGCATTCTTCAAGATGTCTATAATACTTTTTAATATTGTCCCGTATATAGCATTGCGTATCGTTGGATGACATTGCGGCAGGTCGGTTTTCTCAAACCGTGGTATGCGTTTTTAAACGGAGAAAAGGGCGGCTCCCTTTTTGCAGACAGTGCCTGCTTCCATAAGAGTTCTGCGTATCTACTCTGCAATATGGAAGTTGCGAAGTCCCACTTATCCCCTGAAGCATCTAAGAACCAGCACGCTAGTGGGCGCGTTGCCCGCATTCCAACTTAAATCGGTCTTGACAAAAGGGGAGCAGTACAATAGTAGGGCAAAAAGACTAAAGAGCTGAGATATTAGGATTATGAAGCTATTTCATATTCTTTATTATACTATATACCATTTTAATTAAGAGTGTGGTAGTATTTATTATAGAT
>SPCL01000215.1 GCA_004525335.1 Thermodesulfobacteriales bacterium | reverse complement strand
ATGAAAAGTTCGAGTTGGAGAAAATTCGCCCAACTTGTGACCCACCATATGCTCAGTGACATAAACCGGGATAAATTTCCTTCCATTATGCACTGCAAAGGTAAGACCTATCATATCCGGCGTAACCATCGACCCTCTGGCCCATGTTTTTATAATGCGGGGATTACTTGAAGCTTTTTCCGCTTGTATTTTTTTTACCAACTTCTCATTTACAAAAGGACCTTTTTTACTCGAGCGAGGCATAATCTCTCCTTAATCCATTCCGTAGCCAATTCTTCTACGCTTAACAATATATTTATTAGTTCTTTTATTATTTCTAGTCTTGTAACCGATCGTGATCCAACCCCATGGGGATACAGGATGAGGATTACCCTTACCAGCTTTGCCCTCTCCTCCACCGTGCGGATGGTCAACAGGGTTCATTGCAACACCCCTAACAACAGGACGTTTTCCGCGATGACGTTTTCTGCCGGCTTTTCCAAGTACAACCAACTCATGCTCGGTATTTCCAACCCTGCCTATTGTGGCCATACATTCTATATGAATAAGGCGAACTTCACCTGAACTCAACTTTATCTGCGCATAAGCACCTTCTTTAGCAGTTATCTGAGCTGATGTTCCAGCAGCCCTTGAAAGCTTAGCTCCACCCTTTGGCTTTAACTCTATATTATGAATTACTGTACCAACTGGAATATTCCTAATAGCAAGCGCGTTGCCTACTGATACTTCTACATCCTCACCCGAAATTACGGTATCGCCAACCTTAAGACCGTCAGGAGCTATAATATAGCTTTTAAGACCGTCAGCATAATTTAATAGTGCAATTCTTGATGAACGGTTTGGGTCATACTCAATTGTGGCAACCTTTGCAGGTATATCAAATCTATTTCTCTTATAGTCAATTTTTCTATAGAAACGCTTATGCCCGCCACCAATGTGGTAAGCTGTAATTCTTCCATTAGCATTCCTACCACCCTTCCTTTTAGAAGGTTCAGTAAGCGGTTTATAAGGCTTATCAGTTGTTACATCTGCAAAATCGGACCCGGATCTAAATCTTGTTCCCGGAGTTACCGGTTTAAATTTCTTAATACCCATACCTAAACTCCCTCGAAAAATTCAATAGTCCCTTCTTTAAGCTTTACATACGCTTTCTTAATGGAGGACCTTCTTCCCGCAACACGCCCATTTCGTTTTACTTTTTTCCCTGTCGTGACAAGAGTTCTTACTTTTCCAACTTTAACCCCGAAGATCTTCTCAATAGCGTCTCTAATTTCAATCTTGTTGGATCTTTTATCAACTGAAAAAACGTACCAATCAATCTCTCTTACATCTGAAGATTTCTCCGTCACCAAAGGACGCTTAATTATTTGTCTTGGATCTTTCAATGTTTAAGAACCTCCTGGGCACGGGCTAGAGATTCTTGTGTTAATATGAGATTTTTAAATTTAAGAACATCATACACGTTAAGCCCGTCTATGTTTATGACTTTTACATTCTTTATGTTTTTAGCAGATTTTATTAGATTTTCATTCTCGCCACTTATTACAATCAAGGCAGATTTCAGCTCAAAGTTTTCTACAAATTCTGCTACTTGTTTTGTTTTAATTTCAGGAAGGCTAAATTGATTTAAAGCGATCAACATACCTTCTGAGTATTTAAGAGAAAGCGCACTAATTAAAGCGCTCTTTTTAGTTTTTTTATTCATAGAATAAGACCAATCTTTTGGCTTAGGTCCAAACACAATGCCACCCTTTCGCCACTGCGGAGCTCTAATGCTACCTTGACGAGCACGCCCCATGTGCTTTTGTTTCCATGGCTTGTGTCCGCCACCGCGAACCTCTCCCTTCGTCTTTGTTGAAGCAGTACCGGAACGCCTTTTTGCCAACTGCCAATTTACGATAGCATGAAGCAAGTGCTGTTTAACCGGGGCTTCAAAAATCGAAGAATCAAGATCCACATTGCCCACTTTACTTTTTTCTAAATCATAAACGTCAAGCTGCGGCACTTTCTATTCTCCCTTTAGTTGTACGCTTAATTAACACAGTGCCCCCGTTAGGACCCGGAACAGAACCTTTTATTAAGATGATATTCTTTTCCGCATCTACCCTAACAACGCTAAGGCCCTGCACAGTAACTCTCTCGTTACCCATTTGACCTGACATTTTCATGCCTTTCCAAACTTTTCCAGGATAAGAAGCCTGACCAATACCACCCGGTCTTCTGTGAGCCATACCACCATGTGATGCAGGCTGCCCACTGAAATTATGCCTCTTCATTGTTCCCGAAAAACCCTTACCCTTACTATTGCCAACTACATCCACAATGTCGCCTTCATTAAATATGCCGACATCAATTGAGTCCCCGAGATTGTAATCTTCTCCCTCAGGATCAAACTCTACAAGGTGTCTTAGTGGCGGCGCTCCGGCATTTTTGAAGTGTCCAAGCATAGGCTTGGTTACCCTCTGAGGCTTCACTTCTTGAAAGCCGAGCTGAACCGATTCATACCCGTCTTTACCGGCAGTTTTTTTCTGCACAACAAAGCACGGACCAGCCTCGATCACAGTTGAAACAACAACTGTTCCGTCATCAAGAAATATTTCGGTCATTCCTATTTTTTTGCCTATTAATCCATTAATCATTTTTATTAAGATCCCGTAAGCTTTATTTCGACTTCAACACCGGAAGCCAGATCAAGCTTCATCAGAGCATCAATTGTTTGTTGAGTAGGATCAAGTATATCCACAAGTCTTTTGTGGGTCCTAACCTCAAAATGCTCTCTTGAATTTTTATTTACATGTGGAGACCTTAGCACGCAATAGCGGCTAATATGCGTGGGAAGAGGAACAGGTCCAGCAACCCTAGCGCCAGTTCTTTTGGCAGTATCCACAATTTCCACAGAAGAGCGGTCAAGCAATCTGTGATCGAACGATTTTAGTTTTATTCTTATTTTAGAAGCACGACTCATTTATTGATTACCCTTAAACCCTTTTACTCCACGATTTTAGTAACAACACCAGCACCAACTGTTCTTCCGCCTTCTCTTATTGCAAAACGTACTTGCTCTTCCATTGCAACAGGCGCTATCAACTCTACGTCCATGTTTATGTTATCCCCAGGCATTACCATCT
>SPCL01000071.1 GCA_004525335.1 Thermodesulfobacteriales bacterium | reverse complement strand
TAAATACTGAAGAATCTATATTTACTTTATCCCGCCATTTCTCATGGACAGCGATATATATACGATCACCATACCTTGATAGCCTCTTAAACAAAAGGTTCATCTGTTGACGCTGGGTTTCATGGAAATGCTCAATGTTAAGAGTAATAGATGAGGATGTATTCTGCAAAACATTTTCTAAGTGAGGAGCCACATGTTCAAAAAAGTCCTTATCTATGATTCCTTTTATGGATATTGATAGGTTAGCCGCTGTGTTTTTCACCCTGCTTAAAGAAACTTCAAGAGATCCTTTGTTCATGTAGGGCTCAAATGATTTTTCAATAGATTCGGAATAAGATTCGGCAAGAACATTGTTCTCATCAAATTCCCTTATGAAATGACGGTCTACATAGTCCTTCATAGAAATACCTACAGTCCAGTCCTGAATTACAACAGGAATTTGTTTCGGATTTGTAAATGGAATGGTTCTAAGGAAATGATAGATTCGTCTCGCCCCGCCTTTTAAAATGCCATTTTTCACAAACTTTCCAAATACACTGACTTGGTATTTGAGTGTGTAAGTGCTTTTAAATATAGGATTTTTCAGATGATTCATTTTATTGTTAATTCTATCCGCAATAGTTCTATCATCCAAGAGCCTATAATAGAGGTCCCGATAGCCTTCGACCATTTCATCATATGACATCTGTTTGGGGATAAGATTAGTGCCGAGTTTTGTATTATCCGTACAGCTAGCGTCTTTTATCAAACGTCCGTCCTTTTCGAGTCTTTCGTAGAGTGGTGTTTTGGGTACTGCGGTTAAGAGGCCGACCATTGCAGTCTGGATGCCTGAGTTTTGAATGAAATTGTACTGGAGGTCAAAAGTCTTGAGTGTGTCGTTATCAAAACCAATAATGAACCCTGCAAGTACCTCTATACCATAGGAGTAGACATGCTGGATAGAGGTCAGGATGTCTGAGCGAGTGTTCTGAAACTTAAGCGTCTCCTTTAGACTCTCTTCATCCGGGGATTCGATACCTATAAAGACCCAGCCAAAATTAGCTTGTGTGAATAAATCTAATAGCTCATCGTCTTGCGCCAGGTTTAACGAAGCTTCTGTGCCGAAAAGAAACTCATAGTTATGCTCTGTTTGATAATCTCTCAAGTATGCCATTAGTTTCTTGGCCTGGGGTTTATTTCCTATTAAGTTGTCATCTACATAAAATACATTTGTTACTTTTAACTTACGTAGTTCGTCAAGCTCTTTTCCAACTTGCTCAAATGATTTTACTCGTGGTTTGCGCCCAAACATAACGATAATATCGCAAAATTCGCAGCGATAAGGACAACCTCTTGAAAACTGCAAGCTCACAGCCTGATATTTACCTATTTTGAGTAAGTCAAAGCGTGGCGTAGGGGAATCCTCAAGTGAAACTTCTCCTTTTTCTTGGTAAAGCGCTCTTTGTTTATTCAATACGAAATCACTGCAAAATTCCTTCCAAATATATTCCGCTTCTCCTGAAACTACCACGTCAGCCAGAGTCTCGTAGTATTCGGGACAAAGTGATGCATAACTACCTCCTGCAACTACAAAATGTCCCTGGTTTCTGTAGAATGTTAAAAGTTCGCTCTGCCGTTTAAACTGAACACCCATTCCACATATGCCAATGATATCAGCTTGTGGTTTTAGAGGGATTGATTCTATATTTTCATCTATTATTTCAATTTCCCAGTCTTTTGGAGATAGAGCTGCTAAAGTTGCGAGTCCGAGTGGGGGGTTAATCGTCCTGATTTCACTTGGCATGATATTATCCACAACCCATTTAAAACTCCAAAAACTTTCCGGAAATCTTGGGTTAATTAATAATAATTTCATGTTCACCCCATTTCTTAAGGACTTTGTACACTCTATACTGATTCTAGATTATTTCATTCTTATAATCAATAGAGTTTATGTGTGTAATAACTTGATAGAATAATTTTATGAATATAGACTAGCTATCTTCTTGTTAATTAGTAAGTACAAACGACATAGTATCTTTGAAGTACATGATAAGAGCTGTAAATACTATTAATATTTAGCGAAAATGACAGTTAAAAATCCTGAAATATTTCTAAGAATAGCCAGAGAGCCTATGAGCGCACTGACTCATTTTATTGCATTTGTAGGGGCGTTCTTTGGTCTTCTTGTACTCCTTTACGTTTCAATCTATCCAGTGATTAAACCTCTTAATATTATTACCTTTTCTATATTTGGTCTGGGAATGATGATGGTATACGGGGCAAGCACAGTTTATCACACGCTGTATTTATCTGAGGATGGAATAAAGAGGCTTAAAAAGCTAGATCATATGATGATTTTTGTTTTTATCGCATCTACCTATACTCCTATTTGTCTCATTGCGCTCAAAGGGTTTATAGGTTGGAGTTTATTCGTTGTTATATGGGCGCTTGCGATAATTGGGATACTGATAAAGATATTCTGGATACACGCTCCAAGGTGGTTCTCCTCTGTTATGTACGTAGTTGCAGGTTGGATAGCTCTAATTTATCTCCTGCCTATAATCAATATACTTGGGACAGTTGGATCGTTATGGCTATTTGTGGGAGGAGGCTTCTATACACTCGGCGCTGTAATATATGCAGTTGGTAAACCCGACCCATGGCCAGGATTTTTCGGATTTCATGAGGTCTTTCATGTTTTTATAATGATAGGGAGCGCAATGCACTTTTGGCTCATGTATGATTACATCTCTAAGTTCTAGTTAATCTTCTGTTTTAATTAATGGCTCACTTGATACAATAATTCCTGTTTCATCACAATAAACAAATTTCCCCGGGTTAAAATTAACACCTCCAAAGGTTATCTGAACGTTATTTTCGCCCTCCCCTTTTCTCTGGGTTTTAAGTGGGATCGAATTTAGAGCTTTAACCCCTATCTTCATAGCACCAATCGGTTCAACATCTCTTATGCAGCCGTAAATAATAAACCCTGCCCATCCGTTCTTAAGCGCCGTCAATGCGATCAAATCTCCCAATAGCGCTTTATTTAATGATCCTCCTCCGTCAACAACCATTACCTTGTCCTCTCCCTTTGTGCCGGCGCTTTCTTTAACTCTGGAGTTGTCTTCAAAACATTTAATAGTGACAATTTCACCTCCAAAAGAGGATTTGCCGCCGTAGTTTCTAAAAATTGGATCAACTATTTTTACTAAATCAGGGTAGGCGTCACACAAGTCGGGTGTAGATATATTCATTTTATGTACTCCAGGCCATATTATATACTCCAGGTCATATTGAATGAACAGTCATGAATAAATAATTATCGGAAGATTTTTACCACAATTTTTTTGGATAATCAAAGCTTCTCAGCTTAGCTTTCCCTTTACTTGCTTTTTTCCAGGTGTCTATAGAGAATTTCAATACCACTACTCCACACGTTGGTACATTGTTAATTCTAGACCCTGAAAGGTAGTTAGTGATATCTGTAATGGCCGGATTATGACCCACTATCATAACCCTCTCATATTTATCTTTTAGGGATTTGATTACATTTAGCAATTCTTCAGAGTTAAAGGTGTACATCTTATTGCTAACTTTAATTTCAGAGGGTTTCATTCCTAGTTCAACTGAGAGTAATCTGGCTGTAGTTAAAGCACGGAGCCCAGGGCTTGAGAATATGACCTCAGGCAGTATCTTCTGCTCACTCAGATACTTCCCCATTTTCGGAGCATCCTTGCTGCCTCGTTTGTTTAGAGGTCTTTGTATGTCGTTTAAAGTTGCATCTTTCCAGCTTGATTTGGCGTGTCTTACTAAAATTAAAGTTTTTTGCTCTGACATAGTTAAGAAACCATTTTACCTATTTAAAGATTGAGTACAAGCAGATGTTTATGACCAAGGCTCTCTATAGTAATAAACAAAATTAGCAACTTTAGGTCTCTCCGTCCACCCCATCTTTTTATAAAATCCACTTTGATAAGAGGGTTTTTCTTTGCCGTTAGTCAGCATTAACCTCATACACCCCCTGTTCTCTCCTTGCTCCATTACATATTTGACTAGAGCGCTGCCAGCACCCTTACCGCTTGCTGAAGGACTAACAAAAACGTCAGATATATACCCCTCCCAGCTCCCAAGCATTACAAAGGGGACCCAGTGCACGGTTGTGAAGCCTATTACCTCATTGTTTTCGTCTACTGCCACAATCATTGTGTGTCCGTTTGGGTCTTCATTGCAGTGATTTATAAGCTCTTTAATTGGGTTTGCTACTTCTTCAAGAGGCATGTTGTTGCGCTTCTCTGACCAGCCTATTTCCCTGAGTATCTCTGCCATACTCAAAGAATCATCTGTTTTAGCTAGTCTTATTTTTAGTTTTGCCATATTGACCCCTTATATGAAGTTTAAGTAAAGAATATCAAATATTTATGGAAAGGAAAAGATTGTATGGTACTTTTGAATCTAAGACTACCTATTTCATCAAAAAGATAAATTGTTCATATTCCAATATCACAGGAGGTTTTACCAATGAAAAGTCTAAGAACATGTCTAGTACTATTGCTAATAGGGTTAACTATGTCATTTGCTATATCCGGCTCTTCTTATGCGCAAGACGGGGAATATATGATAGACCCTGCACATAGTCAGGTTATTTTTAAAGTTAAGCATTTGGCTATCAGTACTGTAACAGGAAGTTTTGATCTATTTGAAGGCACATATAGTTTTGATGAGGAGAATATAGATAATTCAAGTGTGCAAACTAACATTGTAGCTTCAAGTATAAATACAAATGAGCAGGAGAGAGATGATCATCTTAAATCTAAAGAATTTTTAGATGTTGAGAAGTATCCCAATATTACTTTTAAAAGTACGGCAATTAAAAAAGGCAATGATAGTAACTTCCAAATTATAGGTGATCTGACTATTCATGGAGTTACAAAAGAAATAACGCTGGATGCCAATTATGAAGGCCATATTACAAGTGATCCCTGGGGCAAAGAACGCACTGCTTTTGTAGCTAATGGAAAGATAAACAGAAAAGACTTTGGTATGACTTGGAATAAAGCCCTTGAGCTGGGCGGAGTTGTTGTGGGTGATGAGATTAAGATTACTCTGGAAGTAGAGGGTATTCGCAAAACAAGCTAATAAACTTGGAACAAAAGAAGGCTAGCCCTTTAAAGCTAGCCTTCTTATTTATCTATAGTTTCAGTCTTATTGACCCATCATTTGGCTTAAATCTATTTCTTCTATTTTTGCATCCCCTAATTCACAAATACCTTTAGGACCGGGGTCATTTCTTTTAATTTCAGTTGCCACTTCAGATATTGAGATACCAGCCATATTCGCAGCTGATTCAACTGCAATTAAATCCTCCGTTATACAGGTAGTAGCTCCTCCCATCAATGTCCATTCTGTACATTTCTCTCCAATTATTGTCTTTTCACCTACAACCTGTCCACCCATCTGTTTCATTATGGCTTCACTGTACTCTTTCGGGTCTTTCCCTTTCATGCTTCCGGCGATACCTCTATACATAGGGTTTTTCATTTTCGTTCCAGTGTTGTTATTAAGATCGACAGTAATTATCCATTGATCTCCATCTTCCACCATGGTTATAACCTTTTCGTTCTTTTTTACAGAATTGCCCATGATATTTATCTCGGATTTCTCAATCCAGCATTGCTTTCTGCCGTAGTCTTGAGAAGCGTGTTGTTTTGTTCCGGTGGTATTTCCACTTAGCTCATAAGTAACTGAGTAATTTTTAAGTGTGTGAAACTTCTGCTCCGCGTTTCCGCTTGTTGCAAAACAAAATGCCATACAAAAAAAGATAATAAACGTTCCTAAATATAATTTCATAGTAATGCCTCCTAGATTTTTCTGTTAGATTCTAATTTCCATTTGGTTTGAGTTTTAAAATTACTTCTTTTTTTATACCTTCTTTATATGCAGAAATGAGAGAACCCTTCTCTGTTTTATCTCCATTATATTTTACGAATTCAAAGATTAATAAACCTATATGAGTAACGATATTTGAGTACCATCTTATCTGTTCTGCATAAGGAAAGTCAATCTTTTATGAAAGGCTCTATTAAGAGAATAATAACACTTAATAAATAAAGATGTTTGCCATATAGATTGATATAATGGAGTTGTGGCTAAACTAAGTTGAATTTTGTTAGTCTTGGTCTATAATTCCGCAATTAGGATGTTTCGTAAAGAAACCGGATATGAATAGAATTAACAAATTACGGATATTTCTCCTTAGCAGATATCTGCTGCCTTTAATATTAATCCTACAATTGTTTTTGGCCGGATTTGGTTTGAATTTGCCATCGGATAAAGATTTAACCCTAAGCATCAATAGTCAAGAATCATCTCCTCTTTTAACCGTATGTTTTGATGACGTTGAAGATGAAATAATAGATTCATCTACTATACTTTTTATCGTGTTTGGATTTGACGATTCTAAATTGTTTTCTAAAAACACTCTGTCATCGAATGATTTTAAATCCAGGCAGAACCATTCTAGATCACCGCCAACGATTTAATCCCTCACTTTTTCAACTTCATATTATTTTCATTTCTTAAATTTTTTGATTACAAGCCTTGTGGCTATTTCGGTGAAGATTTTGGCTTCCAATGTTCAATATCTATATAAGGAGTTCTAAAAAATGAAAAAACAAAATTTGATAAATCTCTGTTTTATGGCTTTATTTGTGGTTCTTGGAATATTTGTTAGTTGTTATGGCTCTAGTCGTAGGGTACTTCATAGTGTTCCATTATGTGATTGCGACGCTGGAAGCGAAGGTACAAGAGATACTTACCACCATAAATATGTATGTGATACTCATACACAGTGTGTAAGCAACAACGGACAGACTAATAAATTGGTGAGTAAATGACCTTATCACACAATAGTTTTTATGCATTGATTAGTTATTGTGTGTTTACAAGGAGCATATTGAAATGAATTTAAAATTGACTTTCCATGTAGTCGGTACTTTCTTAAAGTTCTTTGGTATATTGCTCTTAGTACCCGCAATCTGCTCTTTGATTTATAGAGATGGTGATTTATATATATTTGTAATAACGGCCTGCGTAACAATTGTATCCGGGTTGATATTAGAGCTGGTATGTAAAGAATCACAAGAAGTAAAAGAATTAAACAGAAAGGAAGCATTTTTCATAGCCCTTCTCTGCTGGATTGCCGCAAGCATGTTTGGTGCTATTCCATATTTTCTGATGCCGATTTTTTCAAGCCCTATTGATGCCATATTTGAATCAATATCTGGATACACAACAACAGGAGCAACAATACTTACAGATATAGAAAGCCTTCCACATGGAATTTTATTCTATAGAAGTTTTACTCAGTGGTTGGGCGGCATGGGTATAATCGTTCTAGGTATAGCAATCCTTCCGAAGCTATCAGTCGGAGGAGTTCAGCTTATGGGCACTGAGTCACCCGGGCCCATAATGGAGAAGATAACTCCAAAAATTGCAGAGACCGCCAAAAAACTTTGGTTTGTATACATAGCTCTATCCTTGATATTAATTGTTTTGCTTTTTCTCTCAGACATGCCTATCTTTGATTCCATTACAACTACATTCAGCACACTGTCGACTGGCGGATTTTCAGTAAAAAACTCAGGTATCCATGGGTATAACAGCTCTTTGATTGAGGCCATTCTTACATTGTTTATGTTCCTTGGGGGAGTGAACTTTCTCCTTCACTATTATATGTTCACAGGCAAATTTTCAAAAATAGTTAAAAATTCCGAATTGAAATTCTATGCATTATTAGCAGCGCTATTTATTTTAGTAGTTAGTGTTGATTTATGGCATAGCCATTATCCAGATTATTTTGAGGCTCTCAGGCACTCATCTTTTCAAGTAGTTTCAATTCTTACAACTACAGGATTTAACTCTGTAGATTTCAACATCTGGAATGAATTCTCAATATTTTTGTTGTTTATATTGATGTTCATTGGTGCTTGTGCCGGTTCCACATCGGGCTCTGTTAAGGTTCTCAGAATATTAATATTAATAAAAAGCATTTTTGTGAAGGAAATAAATCACCTTATTAAACCAAATGCAGTTTTGTTAGTAAAAGTTAATAATAGAACAGTTCCTGAAACCGTAATTGCTAACGTTACAAGTTTCTTCCTTCTCTATGTGCTAATTTTTGTTATATCCGTTCTAGTAATTTTAGCAGTTGAAGATATTTCAATTATGGGGGCTCTATCAGCTTGCGCTGCTACTATTGGCAATGTGGGACCGGGGTTTGAGGAAGTGGGAGCAACTTATAATTATAATTTCTTAACCGGTTTTTCTAAATTATGGCTATGCCTTTTAATGCTTTTAGGGAGACTCGAAATATTTACTGTTCTAGTAATATTCTCTCCAATGTTCTGGAGAAAGTGATTGCATCAACATTTGCAATAGAAATTGTTTGAACCGATAAATGGATATGTGCTAAATTTTTCTAATTTCTAGTGTGTTGATCTTATCAGTAATATCCAAATATGCATAAGATCTTGTGCCTAGTGGGCCAGGGTTTACAATCTTTGTAATTCCAATTTCGTCAATACCGGGGGCTTCATGTATATGGCCCGTAAAGCAGACTAAAGGCTCGACTTTCTCTATTATCTCCCGAACAACTTTGCTACCGACATGGCCACCTGCTCCAAGTGTATCGTTCAGCGTGTTGAAGGGAGGATTGTGTGAGACCATAATTTTGGGTGAATTTTCTTCTATCCCTTGAATCGAACTTCCTAGAATCTCAGCGTATTCTTGTTCGGTATATATATTCGGAGTGGGTTTTGGACAGGGAAGAGAGCCACCTGCGCCAAATATGGTTACATCTTCTATATCTATAGAGCGTCCATGAATATGTATATTTTCCTTTTCCAAGAAAGTGTCAACTTCATTTGTGTCACAGTTGCCGGTTACAGCTAGTATGTTTGAATTATAGCGTCTGATTTGATTTATTATTTGAGACGCTTCTTTTCGTCCGCCAAAGTGTGTTATATCTCCGCTTAGTAAGATAAGATCAGCAGATGATAGAATATCTCCCATTTCTGAGAGAGGAGCGGCATTTCCATGTATATCGGCAATGTTGATTACGATCATAATGAGAGAAGTATTATTACACTTAAGATTGTTAAGTTCAAATTTGTATTTACTTGAACAAAATAAGTCTTAAATAGATCTTATTTTTCTAAGAAGTAAGTTGCTTGTTTAAAAAAAAGTAAGAACCTGTCATATTTAGCTGCTTTTAACTTAAGTCCAAGTTTTATAAATGTCTTCTTCCATTCACTATCACTTTTGTTTGAATGCGGGTGGCTCACGAACTCCAGATTCACGATGGAATCTACAAAGAAGGTGAGATACTTCTGAATGGGATTTATAAATATATCCTCAATTATGATTATTTTTTTGAGACCCTTTTAGCTTCTGAAAGAACCTTTTCCGGATTAGAAGTATGGTGCAGCACAGTGAGTATGAGAGCTGTGTCAAAAGATGAGTTGTTGTAAGGCAGTTTCTTTCCGTCGTAAATTTGGGGCTTAACTTCTGTAGATAAGGCCTGATCTATAACATCGACAGGTGTTAGATTGTACCCTTCCCTCTGCATTAAAAGACAAACACTTCCAGGCCCGGTTCCAATGTCTAATATTTTATCTTTATGAGAAAGATATTTCGATATGCGCTTAATCTTAAACTTCGCATCCCAAAGCCAGACTTTAAATACCAGCTCCTTAAGAAAAGAATTGTTTTGTAATATTGCTAGGCTCATCACTAAATTGGATGGTATGAGTTCAGATACGATTCATAGAATTAAGGTACGAAGAATAAGCACTCAAAAGGAATTTCCATCTCTTCAATAACAAATACGCCAGTTGGTAGTATATTCGTCATATCATTTTCTAACTCAGCCATAAAACCAGTAAATGGCTCTCCTTCAAAAAATATGTTTTCACATTCAAGAGTTTCACAATCAATCACAGTACACGTATCAAAGTTAAATATAGATGTATCCATTCCATTACAACCAATACCGATAGAACAGCCTCTTAATAGTTTCATGTCAATAGAGTCCTCAGCTAGACACTCTGAGTTAGCAAGATTTTCTTCGTATTCCAGGAAGGCGCAATTATTACTGTCTCCACATCCGCCATAAAGAGATATGATCAAAATTGGTACTAGTAGTATTAAAATATTTTTCATATCATTCTCTCCTCAACATACAAG
>SPCL01000119.1 GCA_004525335.1 Thermodesulfobacteriales bacterium | reverse complement strand
GGCATTCCACGAAAGCATTTTCCGCTGTTTTTGAAGGAGTGTGAATGGAGATTTAACAACCCAAATCCAAACACGCAATTAAATCAATTAAAACAGTGGGTTAAACAATATATGGGCTGATTATCTAGGACAGCCCCAAAAGTTATTACTTGGATACTATCTTTATAAAACGCTGAGTAGGCATTGTTTGCCGAAATTCTGACAATTCAAAGGAGGATCTAATAGATATGAGCGGAACATCAATGGTACAAAGTTTAAAAGCAAACAGGGGATGGCTTCTGGTATTAGGAATTGCCTATGTAATACTGGGCTGGGTGGCTATTGGCTATCCGATGGCGGCCACAATAGCTATTGAGATATTGCTGGGTTATGTATTACTGGTTGGTGGAGCGATTGCAATTATAGGGTCATTTTTTTCGGGTAATTGGAAGAATCTAATTCTAATATTATTAAGCGGCATTTTGTACATATTTGTCGGATTTTTACTTGTCACGAATATGAAAGAGGGGGTCATCACTCTGACACTCTTGCTTGCTGCATTCCTCTTGGTAGAGGGAATTTTTAAGACAATACATGCTTTTCAGATGCAATCTGCTGCGAATTGGGGCTGGATCCTTGTAAGCGGCATTGCCTCCATTATTTTAGCGGTTATGATCTGGGCAGAGTTCCCGCAGAGTAGCGCTTTTGTCATAGGGCTTCTAGTTGGGATTTATTTTCTAATAAACGGCTTTTCGATGATAATGTTCTCCTTTGCGCTAAAAGATGTAGAAAATACAGCATAGGATCATTTGCTTAACAATATATAAGCAATTATATCTTTAGTCCTGGCGCAGTCTTTAGTTCCGCTATTGTATCATTCTTGTAACAATTGTTAAAGGAGATATATCAGTATTGATTTATCTCCTTTAACCCTCTAATCTCTATATTAATGGATAGTAGAGCCAAAGAACCCTCACTTTTTAAACCCCCTGACGATGCAGCGCCTCTTGCAGAGAGGATGCGTCCCAAAACATTTGATGATTTTGTGGGGCAGGATCACCTGCTGGGCGAAGACGGAGTAATCCGTAAGATGTTAAGTGGTAATAATATCCGCTCAATGATCTACTGGGGACCTCCAGGGACTGGGAAAACTACCCTTGCAAGATTGCTCGCTACAAAGATAGATGCCCAATTTATACAAATAAATGCTATTTCCTCAGGTGTTAAAGAACTAAGAGAGATCATCTCAGAAGCTGAAGACACTTTAAACATGGGGAAGAGAACTGTTCTCTTTATTGATGAGATTCACCGTTTTAACAAATCCCAGCAGGCGGCTCTTCTTAAAAGCGTTGAAAACGGAACACTTGTTCTTGTCGGCGCTACAACTGAAAATCCATCTTTTGAGGTTATTTCTCCACTTTTATCCAGGTGCCGGGTTTATGTTCTTGAATCTCTTACAGATAAAGACCTAGAGAAAATATTGGACAAAGCCTTTAAAGAAGATGAGTTCATCGGCGAGACGACAATTACCCCTGAGGCAAAAGAAGAGCTCATCAGACAAAGCGGCGGGGATGCTCGCATTATGCTGAACGCTCTTGAAGTTGCGGTTGATATCTCCGATTTAAGAGAGTCTCTGATTGATCGTGATACTATCCGCGAGGCATATCAGACTCATCATTATAGATACGACAGGGCAGGGGAGGAGCATTACAATACTATCTCTGCATTCATAAAGAGCGTAAGGGGAAGTGATCCCGACGGTGCTGTCTATTATCTAGCACGTATGTTAGAAGCTGGGGAAGACCCAAAGTTTATTGCCCGAAGGTTGATAGTATTGGCCTCTGAGGATATAGGCAATGCCGAGCCTTATTCGCTAAGTTTGGCAACAGCAGCTTTTACTGCTGTGGATTACGTAGGTATGCCGGAAGCCAGCATAATTCTTGCTCAGGCCGCTACATATTTAGCCAGTTGCCCAAAGAGTAACGCTTCATATAAAGCAATTGGAGAGGCAACGGCAGAAGTAAGGAAGCAGCCGAATTTGAAAATACCGTTTCATTTACGGCCGGCGCCAACACAGCTTATGAAAGACATTGGCTATGGCAAGCACTACAAATATTCCCACGACTACGATGAGCACTTCATAGAACAGGACTTTCTTCCTGAGGAAATTAAGAACAGTATTTACTATGAACCGACAGAGATCGGCCGAGAAGCCGCCCTTAAAAAGTATCTCGACCGCAAATGGAAAAAGCGTCAGAAAGATGAGAAATAAAAATTGTAGTCATTCTGAACTCGATTCAGAATCTCATCTTTTGTTTTTGCTTTTTTGTCTCCCCCTTTATAAAAGGGAAACGATTGTAAGTGAGCGCGCAATCGGTCATTGTCACTTTAATCCTCTATACTTGTTACCCGTGAAAGCAAGCTTGCTGTAATCAAATTAAAGAGGGATTTATTTTTCCTGCCACCCTCAACCATGTACCGGACTACGATCCGGGATCGTTTCAGAATCTAGCTCTTATCTGTCATTCCCGAACATTTTTATCGGGAATCCATTTTTTATCTCCTCCCCCCATATGCGTGGGAGGATTAAGGTGGGGGGGTGGGTAGCTTGAATTCATTTCAGGACATCATCTTCTAATTTTAAAATGTCAGCGTTTACTCTTTTCTCTCTATCAATTCAATCTTATATGAGTCCGGATCTTCAATAAAAGCTATCACTGTCGTCCCGTGCTTCATAGGTCCCGGAGGGCGTATTACCTTTCCCCCAAGCTCCACTATCTTTTCACAAGTGGCATAAATATCTTCCACACCAAAAGCCATATGTCCGTAGGCATTTCCAAGATCATAACTCTCAGTTCCCCAGTTATAGGTCAACTCTAGAAACGGCTCAGAATCTCCGCCATATCCCAGGAATGCTAGAGTGAATTCTCCGTCCTGATATTCCGTCTGTCTATGGAATGTTAGCCCCAAAACTTCAGTATAAAATTTCATGGATTTGTCCAGATCTCCAACTCTTATCATAGTGTGTAAAAAGCGCATTTTAGTCTCCTTTACTGCTTCTTGCAATATTATAATTCATAAACTAGCATTGCACTTTTATGATGTCAAAGGGATTACTATGGATTCTTTTACCTGGTTTGTTTTAGATTATTAATATCAGATTAATAATGATTCTTAATACTTACATTAGGGTTGTAAAACTAAAGTTAGAAAATAGTTTCATTGCCTACAAGAATTTTTGCCTCTAGGGTTGCTTGCACTGTTCCTTCAGAATTTCTTATCTCGCCTGTAAGCGCCACAAGGCCGCCATTAAGTTTTGGCTTTTCATCCAATTCAGTGATAGTCCATTCCATCGTTATTGTATCATTAATATATACAGGAGCTGTGAATTTGATTGAAGCCTCAACTGTTGAAATATCCGTATCATGGAATGCTTTGCTGTATACCCCTACCATCAGGCTAAAAGTGAGCGCGCCATGAACAATTCTTTGACCAAATCTGGCGTTTTTCATATCAAGCGCATTTGTATGAAGAGCATTATAATCATTAAACAGTCCGGCAGCTCTGACGACGTGCGTCTCTGTTATAGTCATTTTCTCTGATAAGATGTCGCCTACCTTAAGCTCATTAAATGCTCTTCCGATTCTTGGCATTTTGTCTCCCATACCTTCCTCACAGTTTAAATATGTCTTCTATCTCTAATAGCTTTACCAAGGGTAATTTCGTCTATATATTCAATATCCCCACCCATAGGTATGCCATGAGCAATACGGCTAACTGCAATTCCAAGGGGTTTAATTAATTTTGATAGATATAATGCTGTTGCTTCACCTTCAACGCTCAAGTTGGTAGCTACAATGACCTCTACGATACTTTCTTCCCCAAGTCTGGTAATAAGCTCTTTAATCCTGAGATCTTCAGGACCAACACCTTCCATAGGGGATATTACTCCGTGCAGGACATGATACTTGCCCTTAAATTCTCTACTTCTTTCTATTGCTAACTGATCAAGTGGCTCCTCTACAACACAGATTGAGAAACTGTCTCTTTCTGTATCGCTGCATATATAGCAAGGTGATTCAGAGGCAAAGTTGTAGCAGTGATTGCATAGGATTACTTTGGATTTAGCTTCAATTATAGCTTGGGCAAGGTTTTCAGAATAAATTTTAGGAGACCTGAATATATGAAACGCTAGCCTGGTGGCATTCTTCTCTCCGATGCCAGGCAGTTTCGCCAATTCTCCTATAAGTCTGGAAATGGATTCTGGAAGCCCTGATTGTCTCATTTCTTAAAGTAGTCCGGGAGGAATACCCATACCGCCGGCAGCTTTGGAAACCTCATCTTTCATTATATCCTGCCCACGGTTTAGCGCCTCGTTTACTGCTGCGGTAATTAAGTCTTGTAGCATTTCGATATCGTCGTCTTGCAATAAATCCGGCTCGATCTTGATTGATAGCACTTCACCCTTGGCTTTTGCAAGCACAGTTACCATACCTCCGCCTGAAGTTGCTTCAACCGTTTTCTCGCCAGCCTCAGCTTGAAGTTTTTCCATCTTTTCCTTCATCTGATTAGCCTGTTTCATCAAGTTCTTAATGTTTCCACCACCGCCACCAAATTTCATAGCTCTACTCCTTATTATTGGGTTTTATACTTATAACTCTGCCGCCGAAAATATCTATTGCTTCCTTTAAGACAGGGTCATTTTTTATCTTTTCTTTTCTTTCTGCTTTTTGTTCTACTTTGGTTTTATTATTTTCTGGAGTTTTTAGACTTGCTTCTTCAATGTGCAATGTTGTGTCGTCAGAGAAAAATTCTTTAATAAGAGTATCTAGTGCAGTTTCTGATTCTTTTCTTTTTAAATAATCTGATTCTGCTGACCCAGTTTCACAGATTATTTTTACAGTTGAGCCCTCAACAACAATTTCATTTGCCTGCTCTAGCCTTCTTCCTATTACAGGTTTTGTTGTTTTTACAAATTGAATGAAATCCTGGGTTGATTTGCTGCCGGATAATTTAGTTTTAGCTTGAACAGGGGCAGTTTCTTTCGTCTCAATATTTGTTGCCGCTATTTTCTCAGCCAATTTAGGGGCTTGTTTAGGTGAGGGGGCGGATCTGTAAGTTTGTGCTGGTTCATCAAACCGACTAGCTGTTTGTTTTGAAGAGCCCATACTTTTGCTCAAGGTGTCCAGTTTCTTTATTATATCCTGAACAGGGACTATATTGTCTAGGGTGGAAAGCTTAATCAAAATTAATTCAAGGGCCATTTGCGGGTAAAAAGATCTCTGAATATTCTCGGCTCCTTCCAACATAAGGTTAAAAAGAGATTCTACTGTTTCTAGACTTATATCTTTTAACAACTCTGAAAGAGACGTCTTATCTTCTTCTGAAAGATCCGTTATCGACTCTTTCCCACAGGTTCTAATCAATAGAGCATATCTCAGTGTCCTCAATAAATCCTCAGCAAATCGCTTTGGGCTTATTCCCTTTTCAATCGCCTGATTGAGTACATTAATACAGAATTTAGGATCCTTTTTTATAATGCCTTCAAGAGATGATTTAACCAGCGTTCTATCCAGTATCCCTAATACGGATAGGGCCTCTTCATGTTTAATATCGGTTCCAAATGTGGCTATCAGCTGATCCATTAAGCTTAACGAATCTCTCAGACTCCCGTCAGCTTCTTGAGCTATAATGTATAGAGTTTCGTCTTGGATCTTTATCTCTTCTTTTGATGTAATAGAGGCTAGCTGCTCCCTGATTTTATCAACTGATACTTTTTTGAAATCATATCTTTGACACCTAGATAAAATTGTTACCGGTATCTTGTGAACTTCTGTCGTAGCCAGTATGAATAACACATGAGGAGGGGGTTCTTCTAAAGTTTTTAATAGGGCATTAAAGGCGGATTGAGAAAGCATATGAACTTCATCAATGATGTATATCTTGTTCTTCCCTGAAGTTGGGAGGTACTTAATATTCTCAATTATTTCCCTCACGTCGTTTACACCCGTGTGCGACGCTGCATCTATTTCCATTACATCAAGGGATTTACCTTCAGATATTTCTTTGCAGAATGAGCAATTTGAACAGGGATCGGATGTAGGACCGTTAATACAATTTAGCGCTTTTGCAACTATTCTTGCGGTGGAAGTTTTTCCAACACCTCTTGGTCCTGAAAGTATAAATGCATGAGCAATTTTGCCTGTGGTAATGGCATTCTTAAGGGTTTGAGTAATATAGTCCTGGCCTATTAGGTCGTCAAAAGTTTTGGGTCTCCACTTTCTAGCCAGAACTACGTAGGACATTTATCACCTTAAAACCAGTTAGCCAGGTATCCGCAACGCACAGGAGGGTTTGCTACCGTTGCTCCCTTCCAGGCCTGGCGGATTTCACAATCTTCTGCCGTACGGGCCTGACTAACCGGAAATTT
>SPCL01000186.1 GCA_004525335.1 Thermodesulfobacteriales bacterium | reverse complement strand
GAGTATTGATTTTCTATCTATATTTTTGCCTAACCAGTACTTCTCTACTGTTAACAAAAACCCCGCTACAACAGCCATCGTATAGCCAAACAGCATCTCGTGCGCGTGCCACATTGTAGGGGAGATGTTTTCAAAATTGAGCGGGAGCTTAAAGGTATAAAAGAGTGTCCAGATTGTCATATAAAACAGCGAGGATATTGCCGCCAATATAAAAAAGGGCCTATATGGCGATTCGAATATCGTAAATGCCTTATCGTTATTTGTGTTTATCCGTTTCATCGCTTGTTTTTGTATGCCTCTCAGTGGTGGGTAGCTGCAATATTACTTGTCTATTTAATCTAGTAAAGTTTTGAGGTTTGCCGTGCCGGGTACTTTCGGACTGCCGGGTGGTTTTAAAGTATTGTTAAAGATAGGATAGGCAATTTTAGGTTTATGGTTATAAAATCATGACTGGTGGAGGCGCCGGGAATCGAACCCGGGTCCGAGAAAGAGACTCACAAGGCCTCTACATGCTTAGTCTATTATTGTGTCTCGCAGCGAAGTTACCAATAGACAGGGTTTTCGCTGCCAGCCCAAAGTGAAGTCTCGTCATCGGGCGCTTTAGGCACCACCTTCAGACCAGCCCGTATAGTTGTCGCCTCATTTAAATCCACGGGCAGGATTTAAGGAGCCGTCGCCGCTCTATTTAGGCTGCGAGTGCATAGTCATTTTCGGCACTTGTGTGTGCTCCGCCAGTTTAACGAGTTAGCAGAAGCTCGGCATGCAGCACAAGTTATCCCATTCCCCGTCGAAGCCAGTACGCCCCCATGTCAAAGAACAATATTTCTAAAAGATGCAGTATATAGGTTTACTAACTTTTGCATCCATTAGTTAATACTACACTACTAATAGCGCCTTTTCAGGGCTTTTTCCATTTCTCTGTCAGCTTCTCTCTTTTTAATATCATCACGCTTGTCTTGAAACTTCTTTCCTTTGGCAAGCGCGATCTCAATTTTTGCCCGGCTGTTTTTAAAATACATTCTAGTAGGTATTAATGTGAATCCTCTTATCTGTGTTTTTCCGATAAGACGGCTGATCTCCCTTTTGTTGAGTAAGAGCTTTCTTTCCCGCCTGGGATCGTGATTGAATATATTTGCCGCCTCATAAGGAGCCACATAACTGTTGACAAGAAAAACTTCTTCGTTGCGCAACATTGCGAAGCTCTCCTTAATACTCGCCTGATTTGAACGAAGAGATTTTACTTCAGATCCCCTGAGCACAATTCCGGCCTCAAATGTTTCCTCGATAGTGTAATCCCTTTTAGCTCTTGGGTGAGTGCAAATTAATTTCTCCATGCCGATAATATAATAATTCACTTGAGTAAATCAACTTGACATATATTTAAAACAGTGCAATTTGAATAAGATGTCTCGTGTGATCTTAATATTACTTTTCCTACTTGTCTCCGGCATTTCACATGCCCAAGAGAATAATCAGCCAATCCGAGCGGCACAGGTTTTTCATTCAAATGCCAATAATTATGCGGAGTTTGAAAGAGAAGTAATTCGTATGAAGCATCTGGGTGTAAATATTATGATATTCAGAGTGTTTGGCAACAAAGGAGACCGTATATATAAGTTTGCAAATCCTAACTCTGATATTGGTGTGTATTTTAAAACCACTCATTCCCCGGTTATAGATGACGTTCTAGGGAAAGTGACAAAGATTGCTCATAAGCATGGGATTAAAGTATTTGCCTGGATGACTACAAGGCATGCGATTTATGACGCAGAGGAAGATGTTTGGGATAGCGAATATTCTTTCTCGGAGATGGATTATAAAACTTTACCAAAACTTGATCTTTTTAATGATCAGGCTGTTTGGCGGCTTCAACAACTTTATGCCGACCTTGCAAAATATCCGATTGACGGCGTACTCATTCAAGACGATTTCGTTATGCGGCACATGGAGGGATTTGGAACTGAGGCAAGGGTCCAATATCTGAGTCAATATAATAAATTGCTCGATGCTAAGAACATGTACACCGAACTTGAGCTAAAAGATAATGGCAGAGTAAAGAGAATAATATATTCAGATGAGTTCTGGCAGTTTCAGGGTTGGAAGAATGCTCAGCTAATACTGGTTGCCGATGAGCTGATTAAAACACTTAAAGAAGCCAACCCTCGTCTTGAGGTTGTGCTCAATGTGAGTTATGAGCTTTTTCGTAATCCTAAGAACGCGCTTGCCTGGTTTGCTCATGATAAAATTTTGGCTAAGAAATTCAACTATGTAGCCATTATGGCATATCAGTACCAGATGATGAAAGAACTTGGTGTTAGTTTAGATGAAGCTGGGGATTTGATTAAAGAGAATACGGATAAGGCAATTGAAGCTATGGGTAGTCCTGAGCGGGTAATAATGAAGATACAAACAATAGATTGGGATACGAGTAAGGAGCTATCTTTAAAACAGATTAGATTTATATACCAAAAGGTCGAGTTTGTTTCTCCTGATGTGGGTATTGCTCTTGCGCCCTGGGAAAATAGGAACTATAACTTCTTAAAGGATTAAAATAACTTCTTGCTGTCTAGGTTAAGCGTTACAGGACCCCAGTTGATAAGATGCACATCCATCATTGCTCTGAACTTCCCTGTCTCTACTTTAATTCCGCGCTGTCTTATTTTTTGGACAAATAGTTCATATAACTTTTCTGCCAACTCTGGAGGCGCTGCGCTATCATAAGACGGGCGCCTACCCTTTCTACAATCGCCGTATAAAGTGAATTGAGAAACTACTAGAATTTCTCCTCCGGTGTCTAATACAGAATCATTCATCTTGCCTTCTTCATTCTCAAAAATTCTGATATTCACTACCTTGTCGACAAGATAATCAACGTCATACTCTTCGTCTTCTTTGCCTACTCCAAGAAGTACAAGAATCCCCTCGCCTATCTGGCCCACTACCTCACCGTCTACTTCAACTCTCGCTGCTTTGACACGTTGTAAGATTGTTCGCATTTTATTAGTTCGATAAATCTAGTTTGGTTAAGAATAATTATAGAGATAGTAAGTAGAAATTTGTAGCGGAGTATTTCTATCATAAAGAGGGAGTAGAGCTAAATCCACTCCCCCAAGGTTTTATTCTTGTCTTGTGAAATTACTACCCTTCCAAAATAAAGGTAATCCTAAGGTGAGTTCTATACTCAGCTACTTGTCCATCTTCTCCAATGGAGGCATTCATTTTTGTGACTTCAATTCCTGTGAGACCGCGGAGGGTCTGGTTTGCTCTATCTAGGGCATTTTGCACCGCTTCGTCCCATGATTTCTCTGATGAACCTATAATTTCCGTTATTCTTGCTACAGCCATTTTACTTACCTCCATGAGTAGATTTTGTTGCTTCACTAATACTATAATTAACCCGACATACTTTAGTCAAGATATAAATATTTGATTTGATTACACAAAATCCTCAAACATGATATAATCAATATCCGAATAAAAATTAATTCAAAAAAAGATGCAATATGAATTGCTAGGAGGAACCCAATGCCAATAGATTTCGAACTAACAGATGAACAGCAAATGTTCAAAGACACCATTAGGGACTTCGGAGAAAATGAGATCGCGCCTCTAGTCGAGGATGCTGAAAATAACGAAAAGTTCCCAATTGAAATATTCCCTAAGCTCGGAGAGATGGGCTTTTTAGGAATCGCCTTCCCCGAAGAATATGGAGGGGTCGATTTAGATAAAGTTACCGAGTGTATTTTTGCTGAAGAGATGGGACGTATTAATGCCGGGATCGCAATGTGTGT
>SPCL01000073.1 GCA_004525335.1 Thermodesulfobacteriales bacterium | reverse complement strand
TTTACTCCACGATTTTAGTAACAACACCAGCACCAACTGTTCTTCCGCCTTCTCTTATTGCAAAACGTACTTGCTCTTCCATTGCAACAGGCGCTATCAACTCTACGTCCATGTTTATGTTATCCCCAGGCATTACCATCTCTACTCCCTCTGGTAATACTATTGAACCCGTTACATCTGTTGTTCTTAGATAAAACTGAGGTCTATACCCCGGGAAAAACGGAGTGTGTCTTCCACCCTCTTCTTTCTTTAGTACATAAACTTCTGCTTTAAACTTCGCGTGTGGCTTTATACTACCTGGTTTTGCAAGCACTTGCCCTCTTTCTACATCATCTTTTCCAGTTCCACGAAGAAGTACCCCTACATTATCTCCTGCGATCGCGTCGTCCAAGATCTTCCTGAACATCTCCAAGCTTGTTGCAACTGTCTTCTGCGTTTCGTGAAACCCAATGATCTCTACCTCGTCTCCACCTACGATCTTTCCTCTCTCAACTCTTCCCGTTACAACTGTTCCACGTCCAGAGATGGTGAAAACATCCTCTATCGCCATCAAAAACGGCTTGTCCATGTCCCTTACAGGCTCTGGGATATAAGAATCCACTGCTGCCATTAAGTCCAGTATCTGCTGCTCTGCTGCAGGGTCTCCTTCTAGCGCCTTTAAAGCACTAACTCTTACCACAGGAATATCATCCCCTGGGAAACCATACTGGCTTAGTAGATCCCTTACCTCTAATTCTACTAAGTCTAATAGTTCTTCGTCGTCCATCATGTCTACTTTATTTAGTGCAACTACGATGTACGGCACTCCTACCTGTCTTGCGAGCAGTATATGCTCTCTTGTCTGAGGCATTGGGCCGTCTGGAGCGCTTACTACCAATATAGCTCCGTCCATCTGTGCAGCGCCCGTTATCATGTTCTTTACATAGTCTGCGTGTCCGGGACAGTCGACGTGGGCATAGTGCCTTGTCTCTGTCTGGTACTCAACATGGGCTATGTTGATTGTTATTCCTCTTTCTCTTTCCTCTGGAGCCTTGTCTATGTCACCAAACTCTACATATTCTGCCCCACCGGTTTTTGATAATACTTTTGTTATCGCCGCTGTTAATGTCGTCTTACCATGGTCTACGTGACCAATGGTTCCTATGTTTAAGTGCGGCTTACCTCTCTGAAATTTCTGCTTTGACATTTCTACTCTTCCTCCTTCTTAATAAAGACTAACATTAAACAGCCTGTGCATTCGTTTTTAGATCTTCTGTAAGTACTGCAGGGAGCGGTGAATAATAACCAAACTCCATAGTAAAAGTCCCTCTTCCTTCGGTCATCGACCTTAGTTCAGTTGCGTATCCAAACATCTCGGATAGCGGAACCTCTGATTTTATAGCCTGCATGGCACCTCTAAGCTCTGACCCCATGATCCTTCCTCTTCTGGAGCTAAGATTGCCCATTACGGTTCCCATAAACTCTTCGGGAATTACAACTTCAACTTTCATAAGCGGCTCAAGAATAATTGGCTTAGAACGAAGTACCGCATCCTTAAAAGCCATAGAACCCGCAACTTTAAAAGCAATTTCAGAACTATCGACATCATGATATGAGCCGTCATAGAGCCTCACAATCCAATCGATAACGGGATACCCGGCAACAACTCCTGTTTCAGAAGCCTCCATAATGCCCTTTTCAACTGCAGGGATAAATTCTTTAGGAATATTTCCACCTTTAACTTCGTCAATAAACTGGACACCAGCGCCTTTTTCATTAGGCTCCATTCTAATTTTCACATGACCATACTGTCCACGGCCACCAGTCTGCCTTATAAACTTGGCCTCTACATCCGAGTTCTTTGTAATAGTTTCTCTGTAAGCTACCTGTGGTTTACCCACGTTAGCGTCTACATTAAATTCGCGTCTTAAGCGGTCAACAATAATTTCCAGATGAAGCTCTCCCATACCGGATATCAAAGTTTGACCAGTTTCGTCATCATATCTTACTTTAAATGTTGGATCTTCAAGTGAAACTTTGTTTAAGGACAAGCCTAGTCTTTCCTGATCAGATTTAGTTTTTGGCTCAATAGCAATAGAGATAACGGGCTCTGCAAAAAATAAGCTTTCCAACAATATAGGTTTATTTTCATCGCAGAGAGTATCACCTGTTGTCGTTGATTTGAGCCCTACAGCAGCGACGATCCCACCTGCTCCTACTTCGCTAATTTCTTCTCTCTTATTGGAATGCATCCTTACAAGTCTTCCGATCTTCTCTCTTTTCTTTTTAGTTGTATTATAAACAGTACTGCCAGTTTTGAGCATGCCGGAGTAAACCCTAAGGTACGTCAACTGACCCACAAAAGGATCCGTCATAATCTTAAAAGCAAGAGCTGAAAACGGCTCATCATCACTAGGCCCTCTTGTATCTGCCTCATCTGTATCAGGATTAATCCCCTCAACATCAACAAGATCAAGAGGAGAAGGCATATATTCAACTACGGCGTCTAGAAGTATCTGAACGCCTTTGTTTTTAAATGCCGTTCCTAAAAGCACAGGAACAATGCTCAAATTAATAGTAGCAGCCCTTATGGCTTTGCGTATTTTTTCTTCTGAAATCGGCTCCGCATTTAAATAGGACTCCATCAACTCCTCATCAAAATCTGCAACAGACTCCAACAAGGCCTCCCTAGCCGCTTGAGCCTCAGCCATCAATTCTTCTGGTATATCAGTTAATTCGTATTTAGAGCCAAGGGAATCATCGTCCCACATGGCCAACTTCATTTTAATAAGGTCTATTATTCCAATGAACTCGTGATCAACCACATACGGAAGTTGAACAGGCACAGCGTTAGCCAGAAGCCTATCTTTCATTTGAGCAACAACTTGTGCAAAGTTAGCGCCATCTTTGTCCATCTTATTAACAAATGCCATCCTAGGAACTCTATATCGGTCGGCCTGTCTCCATACAGTTTCAGATTGGGGTTCAACGCCGCCAACTGAATCAAAAACTACAACCGCTCCGTCCAGCACTTTCAAGGATCTTTCTACCTCTATTGTAAAGTCAACGTGGCCGGGGGTATCAATTATATTAATTCGGTGGTCATTCCAGAAACAGGTAGTTGTAGCTGACGTGATAGTAATTCCACGCTCTCTTTCCTGCTCCATCCAATCCATGGTCGCAGTTCCTTCGTGAACTTCACCAATTTTATAAGTTAGTCCTGTATAATATAGTATGCGCTCAGTAGTTGTGGTTTTACCAGCATCTATATGAGCTATGATTCCAATATTTCTGATTCTATCTTTAGGTAATGCTTTTTCCAAAACTATTCCTCCGAACTAAACGACCTACCACCTATAATGAGCAAATGCTCTATTTGCGTCGGCCATCTTGTGCGTATCTTCTCTTCTTTTTATTGACCCGCCTCTTCCCTCAGATGAATCCAGAATCTCAGCAGCGAGTTTTTCTTTCATAGACTTACCATCTCTACCCCGAATAGTGGTTAACATCCACCTGATAGCTAGAGACTGTTTGCGAAATGCACTAACTTCCATAGGAACCTGGTATGTAGCACCACCCACTCTTCTAGGCCTGACTTCAAGACCCGGTTTTACGTTTTCCATTGCAGCTAAGAAAACTTCCATTGGATCTTTGCCTGATTTTTCAGCAACAATATCAAATGCATCATAAAATATCTTCTCAGCCTTGCTTTTCTTTCCATCAAGCATAAGAGAATTTATAAATTTAGCAGCAGTTTGATTTCCGTACTTAGGATCACCTGCAATTTTTCTTTTGTTTACTGAACCTTTTCTTGGCATAATCTACTTTCCTTTTATATAAAGCTTATTTAGGCTTTTTGGCGCCATATTTAGAACGACTTTGTCTTCTACTATCAACACCTGTTGAATCTAAGGTACCCCTAACGATATGGTATCTAACACCTGGAAGATCTTTCACCCTTCCGCCTCTTACCAATATTACAGAGTGCTCTTGAAGTGTATGTCCTTCGCCCGGTATATAGCCTGTTACCTCAATACCATTTGTAAGCCTAATACGTGCAACTTTTCTGAGTGCGGAATTAGGTTTTTTAGGTGTCGTTGTATAAACCCTAATGCACACCCCTCTTTTTTGTGGGCAGTTCTGTAGAGCGGGAGCTTTGCTCTTCTTTTTTGCTCTTTTTCTGCCTTCTCTAACTAGCTGACTTATTGTTGGCACAGATACTATTCTCCCTCAAAAGTTAATCCAAGTAATATATCCAGACAAATTACTTGATGTCAAGATTAAAATATAGCTTTTTTACCAATTGTTTTAAGTTTCTTAGCCATACCAATAACGGTAATCTTAGACTTGTACCATCCGGGCTTCCACCTGTTGTCTTGAATACCATCTAATTCCTCTTGAAAAACCCTAACACATATAGTTACACGCCCACCGATATCGACAAACGGATCTCCTGTATCCAAATCTGGGATTACATCTATCTCAGTACTCAACCCATCGGGGTGCAACTCCAATAGAGCAACACATTCAAGAAATGGGCGCTCCTGTTTTACTTCGTTTTCTAATGTTTCAGTACCAATTTCCAAATACCAAATTTCAGCCATTTAATGACTCCTCAAGCGTAATCCAAATAAACGTTTTAGATATATTTAAGTGCTTTTTCCCCAATATCAGTTCTAAAGTAAAGCGATTCACTCTCAATATGATTAACAGCTTTGTAAGCTGCGTTTATTGCATCAGGGATAGTCTTACCCAAAGCTGTAACACCTAGCACCCTTCCACCGTTTGCAACTATATTACCGTCATCCTGGGCTGTGCCGGAGTGAAAGACTAAGACCCCATCCATACTATTTACTTCATCAATGCGGTGAATTGGAAAACCTTTTTTATAGTCCCCAGGATACCCCTTGGAAGCCATGACAACACAAACGGAAGCATCATCATACCATTGTATTTCTTCTTTTGCTACCCCTCCTGAAGAAATTATGCTGATTAACGGAACTATGTCAGATTTCATCCTCATTAAAAGGGGTTGTGCTTCAGGATCGCCAAACCTGCAGTTGAACTCAAGCACCTTTATATCCGAGTCTTTTATCATGAGTCCTGCGTATAAAATTCCTTTATATTCCCGACCTTCCTCTTTCATAGCTTTAACTGTAGGTATCATCACTTTGTTCATGATAATATCGTGAAGCTCAGGCGTTAAAATAGGGGCTGGAGAATATGCTCCCATACCGCCTGTATTAGGGCCTTTGTCCCCGTCTAATAGGGCTTTGTGATCTTGAGATGATTCAAGAGGTATAACGTTCTCCCCATCAGTAAAGGCAATAAAAGATACTTCTTCCCCTTCAAGAAACTCTTCAATTACTACGCAATTCCCGGAATCGCCGAATATCTTACTATTCATAATATCATCGAGAACACTCACAGCTTCTTCCTCGGTATGACAAATGACGACCCCTTTTCCCGCAGCAAGACCGTCTGCTTTTATAACTAAAGGCGGTTTAACTTCCCTTACCCAATTCACAGCATCATTATAGTCAACGAAAGTAGAAAAGAACGCTGTAGGTATATCGTACTTTTTCATAAGATTTTTTGAATAAGCTTTACTGCTTTCAATCTCTGCAGCAGCTTGGCTTGGGCCGAAGATGTTTAGATTTTCTTCCTGAAACCGGTCAACGATACCAAGAGAAAGGGGTATTTCAGGGCCTACAACTGTAAGATCAATCTCTTCAGCTTTAGCAAACCTCACAAGTGACTCTATATCGGTTACTTTAATGTCTACACATTTGGCATGCTTGGATATCCCAACATTCCCCGGAGCACAAAAAAGCGCTGTAACCAAGGGACTTTTAGATATCTTCCAGCAAAGGGCATGTTCACGCCCTCCGCCACCAACAACTAGAACTTTCATAGATTTATCCTTTAAAATTAAGACTCTCTTTCCCAGAACTCATTTAATGTACCAGATATTAGAACTTTTTAAACACAAAAATGTTTAGGGCAAACAATAATTAGCACAACGAAACGATTATAAATTAACAATCTAAAAACCGCTTTGAATTATTCTACGGTAACAACTTTTGCAAGGTTCCTTGGCTGGTCTACATCGGTTCCTTTATAAGTTGCTATATGATAGGCAAGAAGCTGAAGAGGGACTATAGAGACAATGGGGCTTAATATGTAGGGACAATCAGGGACTTCAATTAGTTTATCTACATTACCCTGTATTTCCGGAGCATTTGGATCTGAAGTTAAAAAAATCACCTTACCCTTTCTAGCTCGAACCTCCTGCAGATTGCCCAAAATCTTTTTGTAGGCTACCCCATCACCCGGCGCAATTAAAACTATGGGCATATCTTCATCAATAAGTGCGATGGGACCGTGCTTCATCTCGCCTGCAGCATAACCCTCGGCATGAATATACGAGATCTCTTTTAACTTAAGCGCTCCTTCAAAGGCAATTGGATAGTTGATTCCTCTTCCTAGATATAGAAAATTTCTATAAGTAAAAAACTCTTTAGCCAATTCTTTTATTTGACTATCCAGCTTTAAAACGACTTGAATTAATTGAGGGATTGTAAGTGCATCTTTGATCATCTCAATAGCTTGTTTTTTTGTTATTTCTTTTCTGACCCTTCCCAAGTAAATGGCAAAGAGATAAAAAGCAATGAGCTGAGTTGTAAAGGCTTTAGTTGAAGCAACACCTATTTCAGGTCCGGCATGGGTATAAATCACACCCTCAGAGTCTCTGGCAATCTTGCTCATCATCACGTTGGTGATGCTTATTGTTTTAGCTCCTCGGGATTTTGCTTCTATAAGAGCTTCTGAAGTATCCGCAGTTTCACCGGACTGAGAAACTGCGATTGCTAATGTTTTATTGTCGATTATAGGACTGCGGTATCGAAATTCAGATGCTATATCAACCTCTACAGAAACCTTAGCTATTTTCTCTATCATATATTTGCCAATCAAGCTTGCATGATAGGAAGTACCGCAGGCTAGGGTAACTATTCTATTAACATCCTTAAACATTTTTGGATCAAGTCCATCAAGAAACACTTCACCGGTTTCTTCAGAAAACCTGCCCCGCATAGTATCTAAAATAGCTTGTGGCTGCTCGTAAATCTCCTTCAGCATAAAGTGACGGTATCCACACTTTTCAACAGAGAGAGGATCCCAGTTTATCGACTGCACTTTTCGCTTAACTTCATTTCCCTCTAAATCAGTGATACTGACATTATCCCTTTTAAGCACCGCGACATCACCGTCTTCTAAATAAATCACTTTACGACTGAAAGGAAGTATGGCAGGCACATCGGAGGCCAGATAGTTTTCATGATCACCTATTGCTAATATAAGTGGCGAGAACTTTCTTGTGGCAATAACCTTATCGGGATATTTGTCGGAAATAACAGCAATTGCATAAGAGCCTTCGAGTCTCTTAAAGGCTTGCCGAGATGCGTTTTCAAAATCGAGCCCTATGGCTAAATTATCTTCGATTAAATGCGCTATTACTTCCGTATCGGTATCCGAATAGAATTTGTAGCCTTTCTTTTTCAGCTCGTTTTTTAAATCTAAGTAATTTTCTACTATACCGTTATGGACGACAGAGGTGCCGCCTGATACATGCGGGTGTGCGTTCTTTAGAGACGCCTCGCCATGCGTTGCCCATCTGGTATGACCGATCCCGAGCGATCCCTTTGGAGAGTGTTTCTTAACTTTAGTTTTAAGTTTAGAGAGCTTTCCTTTGCTTTTGAATACTTTTGATTGTCCGTTTTGAATCACTGCAATACCGGAGGAATCATATCCTCGGTACTCAAGTCTGGAGAGACCTTGGAGCAAGACGTCAACTGTTTTTCTATGATCCCCTATATAGCCTAATATTCCGCACATTTATTTCCCCTTACTACGCCCCTTCTCCTTAGGCTTTCTCTTCCAGTCTTTTATTATCGTTTGTCTAGCTCTTCCAATGGCAAGTGAGTCACTTGGTACATCTTTTGAAATTGTCGATCCCGCCCCTGTTGTAGCCCCTTTACCAATTCTAATTGGGGCAACAAGCATTGTATCGCTGCCTATAAAGACGTTGTCTTCAATTGTAGTTTTGTGCTTATTAATACCGTCGTAGTTACAAGTAATCGTTCCTGCACCTATATTGACGTCTTTCCCCATAATCGTATCGCCTATATATGACAAATGGGAGACCTTAGACCCCTGGCCTATTTTGGACTTTTTAATCTCTACAAAATTCCCTATCTTTGCCCCATCCATAATTTCAGCCTCAGGGCGTATATGGGCAAACGGACCAATAGTAACATTATTTCTAATTACGGCACTTGTTATATAACAGGAAGATTTGATAGTTATTCCATTTCCCAGTTTTGAATCTTCAATCCATGTTGATGGACCTATAATACAATTTCGTCCTATTTGAGTATTACCGTAAATATGCGTGTTCGGATATATAGTGGTGTCGCGCCCAATTTTAACCTTTGGAGAAATGTAAGTAGTTTCAGGGTCAATTAATGTTACCCCCGAGCGCATAAGACTTTCATTCGTTCTCCATTTTAAAATGCTTTCGACTAAGGAGAGATCCAAGCGGTCATTAACACCCATAACTTCATCGCTATCTAAAACAACTGAGCCGTTTATTTTCAAGGAATTCTTATAAGCAGACCCTACTATATCAGTTAAGTAGTACTCTTTTTGCTTATTTCTTGTATTTACTTTGTTAAGTGCATTCCATAAAAAGGAACTTTTAATAAAGAAGGTTCCAGAATTAATCTCGTTGATAAATCTCTCTTCTTTTGTTGCGTCCTTCTCTTCGACTATTCCTACTACATTGCCGCCTTCATCTCTCTTAATCCTTCCATAACCACTAGGATCTTCTACGAGTGCGGTGAGAATAGAAATGTCAGCACCATGTTTTTGATGATCTTTAACAAATTTCTTAAGAGTGTTAGGAGTTATTAAAGGAAAATCTCCGTTTAATATAAGTATATCTCCCTTAAAACTTTTGAGTGCAGGATGTGCGCAGTTTGCAGCATGCCCCGTTCCTAACCGCTCAGTTTGGGTTACATAAGTTATTTCTTTAGAGTCTAGGGCTTTCTCTACTTCTTGAGCCCCGTGACCTACAACAACTACAACACGCTTAGGCAGCAATTTCAATACTGCATCCACTACATAGCTCAGCATAGGCCGACCTAAAACAGGGTGAAGCACTTTGGGAAGATCGGACTTCATCCTTTTTCCCATACCCGCGGCTAAAACAATGACAGAAAGGCTCATAAAATTGTTTACACCCTCCCGTACTTGTCTTCCAACCTAACAATATCTTCAACTTCGGGAGTAGACGCTTCAAGTATGTCGCAGTCTGATATTGCTGTCATTCTGTGTTTTGTATAAGGAGCAATTCTGATTGCGCTTCCGGTTTTCATTACTTGCTCTTCTCTTTTCCCACCAACTTCTTCAATTTCTAGCAGCAGCTCGCCGCTATGAAGGTAGATAGTCTCATCCTTCTTTTCGTGATATTGATAACTCAGGCTCTGCCCTTTATCAACATGTAGAATCTTGCCTACATATTTCTCCGTATAAGCCCACCACAACTCATAACCCCAGGGCTTTTCCACTCTTTTAACGTTGTCTGTAATATTCAATTTCTCAGAATTCCTTTTAAGTATTTTAGTATGTTGAAGTATAAATCAAAAAAAGAAGGAATTGTAATCCCTCCTGCTCAGGGAATATATATTAATATTATTTATTTTGCTAATTTGCAAGATTCAGGATGCAAGAAAAGATGTACTGCACCCCTTTTGTCAAGCCTGATTTAAGTTGGAATTATAAACAAAGTCACCTAGTCTTCATAAACTCCCGTATATAGGTTTTCTCTCCAAAATCTAACTTAACTTATGGTCCTTTTATAGGGGG
>SPCL01000127.1 GCA_004525335.1 Thermodesulfobacteriales bacterium | reverse complement strand
GTTATTTTGCCAGATTTCTCTACTTTTAACTGGTCCATTTAGCAGGGGGAAGGTCACAATAATGAGCGAGGAAAAAACTTATTCAGGAAGCTGCTTTTGTGGAGCAGTTGAATTTATGGTAAGCGGAGAAGCTGTCGCTATGGGATATTGCCACTGCGAATCTTGCCGGCATTGTTCAGCAGGCCCCGTAAATGCATTTACCCTCTGGAAACCTGAGGCTATGGAAATTACAAAAGGTGAAGATAACATCCTTACCTACAACAAGACTGAGAATAGTTACCGCAAGTCATGTAATACGTGCGGGGGCCATATTCTCACAGATCATAAACCTATGGGCCTTATAGATGTATATGCTGCAGTGATTCCGGAATTAGAATTCAAGCCGGTAATGCACATATTCTATGAAGAAACTGTACTGCCGATTAAAGACGGGCTGTCAAAGTTTAAAGATCTGCCGGAACAAGCTGGCGGTTCGGGCGAGTTATTGCCGGAATAATTTCGTGCCTTATCTGATATGATTAGAGAACTCTTCTAAGCGTTCTATCTGAACTAGCGTAGGTCTTACGAACGAACGTCGCCGCTTAATATATTCCCACGCTTCATCTATCGAATTCCCCTGGCTTATGAAATAGGCTGCTGCCATTGTGGCGCTCCTTCCAAGCCCCTCCCAACAGTGTATGTAAACTTTCCCGCCTTCTTGCACTCTCTCCTTAATAAAATCAACTCCTTCATGTAGATGCTCTAACGTAGGGGCCTCGTTATCATCAGTCGGCAACAGCAAGAGATGTATTTTGCTCAGGTCCTTATGGAGAGTATAGTGATATTCGCTCCTCATATTAATAACCCCTGTAACACCGTGTCTTGCGAGTTTGGCGAGCCCTGTTTGTCTTGGCTGCCCCCCTAACCAGATATGCTCGTCGATCACGCTGTACCTCTTTACAGGAGTGCCTGTAATCCATCTATACAACTTGTCGAAAGCAGCAATAAAACCTTTGCGGAAACCCTGCTTGTGAAAATGATCTATTAAACGTTTTAGCTCAGTAAGATTTGTCATTATTAATCAAAGAATCCTTTCACCTCTGGTACCAAGACCAAAAGCGCATTGTGCTTAAGCGTAATTCTGAGAGGAAAATCAGAACCCACATCCTCCCCATCTCTGGCAGCTACCTGTTTTGATGCGGACAACAAAATTACCTCTTTTGCCTGAGTGTGATATATAGAATAACACGGTCTGTCACCGTGGGCTTTAACCTTTGAGAATACACCTTTAACAGCATGATACAAAAGTGATCCCGCTGACCACAAACTCGCCTCCCTTACGACTACAACATCGAGTTTGCCGTCCGACACGTCTATATCAGGAAGTAGCTTTACCCCGGGAAGCCCAAGATTACCAGAGTTGCATATTACACAAGTTACCCCTTTAATCTTCTTTCTCTTGCCGTCAATTACCATATAATAATGGGCCTGCTTCATTCTGCTTCCCACCCTTAGGGCAGTCCAAATATATGCCCAAAACCCATACCTATCTTTTACTTCCCTGTCAGTCATTACAGTCATTACAGCCTCAAGCCCAATTCCAAGCCTGAGAAGGAAATGCTTCTCACCCACGCATCCAACATCTATTTTGCGTATATGAGTTTTTTGGCTTAATAGGGAATCGATCGCTTCCATTTTATCATTTGGAATCTCTAGCTCATTAGCAAACACATTGGCCGTCCCCCCGGGAATCACGGCAAGTGGGACTCCGGTATCGATAAGCCCTTCGGCAACCTGAAGCATCGTGCCGTCCCCACCCACAACAACCACGAGATCGGCGCCTTGTGATACAGCGCCCTCTGCCAAAGTCTTGGCGTTAAGATCGAGGAGGGTTTCATGAACGGTAAGTCTATCTTCAAGCACACTAAATTTTGAACGTATCTCTCCAACAGGCACAACTCCCGGTCCTGAGACAGGATTTATGATGAGATGTATATTGTTAAAACCGCTCAGTATTTCTTTATCCATAACTTAATATTTAATGATACAGAGCACTGATTGATATGTCTAAACAATTTTAAATCCACAGCATCTTGTTTGCTATTCCCAATACTCTTCTTGATACTATTCCATGGCTTTATCGAGACCGCCTATATGACACTTAAAACTGTAATGAAGAAATTGAACGAGCTAGGAAACGAACAGACAAAAAAGATTTATATCCGCCACGGCGCCCGCGAGCCGCTTTATGGTGTAAAGATCGCCGATCTGAAAAAGTTAGTTAAGAAAATCAGGACTAACCATGCCCTAGCCCTTGAGCTCTATGACACAGATAACTCAGACGCTATGTATCTAGCTGGTCTAATTGCCGATCCGAATGTTGTGAGCAGAGACGAGCTTCGTAAATGGGCAAACGGCGCTTACTGGCACATGCTCAGCGAATACACGGTCGCCAGGCTTGCTACCGATTCCCCGCACGGGTGGCAATTAGCAATTGAATGGATCAATTCTGATCAGGAAATGGTTGAATCCGCCGGCTGGTCAACTCTTTCTAACTGGGTGTCAATAACCCCTGATGAGAATATTCATATGGATGCAATCTCAGAATTTATGCAGCTTGTGATTGAGAAAATCTCTACTTCAAAGAACCGAGTACGCTATACAATGAACGAATTTATCATAGCTGTCGGATCTTTTGTAAAACCGTTATCCAATGAAGCAATTGAGACAGCTCGTCTGATCGGCAAAGTAGAGGTCGATATGGGCGGCACCGCATGCAAAGTCCCACTAGCTAAGCAGTATATAGAGAAAGTTATCTCTTCAGGCCGTCTTGGAAAGAAATGTAAACAGGCTAGAGACTAAAGCCATTACTAGTCGAGCCTCATAATCCAACAACAGAAGCCAGAACGTATTGTATAATAAATACAAGTTTGATATATTGACCGACAGTTAAAGAATAAATTTAGAGATGGATGGAGAATTCACATGAGACTGAATATTATTGGAATAATTATATTTTGCGCGTTAATCACTGGAGCTGTTTTCCATATCGGTGGATGCCACAATTCAAATGGAAGCGGAGGAGGTATGGTTGAAGATATACAAAACGAATTCACTCCGATAGTCGCCTCATTGGTCACAATACCCAGCCCTGTACTCGGCTCTGACGGCAAATATCACCTGACTTATGAGCTTCAGCTTACAAACGCTACCTCATTTACATGGCTGATAAATTCTCTTGAAGTTTTAAATGCCGAAGATCACGGTCAGGTCTTTACAAGCTTCTCTGGCGATACAGTTACTCCCAATAACCAAATCATCCCCGGCAGAATACCAAGTGATAACCTTGAAGAAGGCCGGACATCAGTCTTTTTTATAACTTTTTCTGTAGATAGCCTTGAGGATATTCCAAATAAAATAGCTCACAGACTAAAAATCACAATTCCCGGCGGAATTCCGGAAGGATTTTTAGTTTTTTTAAGCCTACCACCTGATACTCAGGAGATAGTCCAGATTGAGGCTGAAAGTTATGTTCCCGAAGCTAATGCTGTTGTTATGGGACCGCCTCTAAGAGGCACAAAATGGGTAGCGGCAGATGGATGCTGTACAGCCGAGCGCCATGTTCGAGCAGTTATTCCTATCAATGGCAAGCTGGTTATTTCTCAAAGGTTTGCAATCGACTGGGAGAAACTGGATGAGCAGAACCGTATTTACGTGGGCAACCCCCTCGATGTAACAAGTTATTTTGCTTACGGTCAAGAGATACTATCAGTAGGTGAGGGTAGAGTTGTAATAGCTGTAGACAAATACGACGATCAAATACCTGGTGAACTACCTCCATTGATACCGCTTGAAGAAGCAGACGGCAACTTCGTAGTAATAGACTTAGGGAACGGAAACTTTGCCTTTTACGCCCATATGATAAAAGGCAGTGTTGCCGTTGAAGCTGGGGATTTTGTGACTCGTGGACAGGTAATCGGGCTTGTGGGAAACACCGGAAATACTTCAGCCCCGCATCTTCATTTCCATATGATCTCCGGACCCTCCACATTTGGTTCTAACGGTATCCCCTATATGATTTATGAATATGATCTTATTGGAAGAGCAGAATCAACTCAAGCCTTTGAGGACGCTGAAAGAGACGGCACACCACTTGAGATTTTTCCCGTTAGTATCTCTGGGATACATAAAGACGATTTACCTCTGGATCTCAGCATCGTTAACTTCGCAGAGTAGGTCTTAAATATATTCTGACAAGTGAATATTAGACATACCGCTCGAGACTAAACCAAGATGGACACCCATATACTCATAATTGTATACAGCACCTTTTTTGCCGGGGCTTTTATTAAGGGCCTAACAGGACTTGGCTTTGTTAGCCTTTGCCTGCCGGTGATTGCTTTATTTATAAAATTAGAAGAAGCCATACCGCTTGTTGTTCTGCCCTCACTTCTTAGCAACGTGATAATGATTTATCAAACCGGTAGGCTCAAGCAAAGTCTGCGGCGATTCTGGCTGCTTTATATATCTGCATTACCTGGAATCTATGCCGGGGTTTTAATTTTGAATATGGTCGGCAACTATGCGGCAAAGATTGTTTTGGGGATTCTTTCAATTGCTTACTCACTGCTGCTTCTTCTAAAAATTGAGATCTCAATCCCAGAGAAAAACGAGAGGATACTATCGGTACCTGTTGGACTTACTAACGGTTTTCTAAACGGCCTCACAGGAACTCAGATCATCCCCATGCTCCCCTATCTACTTTCACTAAAGCTAGATAGAAACGGTATGATAAATGCTATAAACTTAGGATTCACACTTTCCATAATAGTGCTTCTTATTATTTTTGGTAAATTCGATCTAATAAGTTTGGAGACCCTCAAATACTCAATAGTAGGGGCGATACCTGTTGCAGCGGGGATTTATCTTGGTGGCAAACTGCGGCATAAAATATCCGAAGAGCGCTTCAAGCTCGCTGTATTACTAATTTTAATTATCATAGGCGTAAACCTTATACTTAATGCTTAGAGGCCAAAATGATTAAGAGCTTAGTGATTGGGAGTCTAAAGAAAATTTCTTTTTACTTGCAATCCCCGGTGCGTTTCCCTTCTGATACTGAGTTAATAGAAAATTCTTGTCCTTGAAAAGCCCCTACCATCTTAATTTGATAGTTTACGATTGAAGAAGTAGTGCTTGCTCCTGCCTTACCGGTCATAGGAGGCATCATCTGACCGCCTTCACATTTAATATCAAATGTAAGTTTATTCTCGGACTTCTTTACATTACTTGCGGTACAACTATTATCGTCGGGTAAAGACATACGCGGATTAAACGAAGTGTCCGTTATACACTGCTCTTCAGTATCCGTCTTTGGATTCGGACTCATATTTGATCTTGTAGTTGTTGTAATGGAATAGTTTCCGGGGACGACTTTAATTGAATCATCCGCTGCTAGTGAAACTGAGAAAGAGATAAGAACCATTAGTGATACAGAAAGAATAAGTTTAAACATATTCTATTATTACCTCCATATTTTCATAATCATTAAAAGCTAATTTAACGATTAAGTTTACTTTTTGCAGTCCCCTATGCGTTTCCCTTCTGATAAAGAGTTAACAGAATACACCTTATCTTCAAAAGTGTTAACTATCTCCATTTTTATGTTTAAGGTTGATTTTGTAGTAACTACTTCTGCTTTGCCAGTCATGGGGGGCCTTTCAACGTTACCCGGACAAGTAATATCAAATCTAAGCTTGTTACCGCTTTTCTTTACGTTGGTGGCTGTGCAAGTTGCGTCTGGAAGCGTCATACTTGGAGTAAACGTATCAATTGGAATGCAATGTTCTTCAGTTACGCTCTTAGGTTCAGGACTCAAGTTAGAACTTGTTGTTGATTTTACTGAATATAGTCCTGGCACGACAGGGAGCGATTCTTCTGCCCAAGCTGTTGAGAAAGAAGCGAGAACGGCAAATGAAACAATCAGTGATAATTTAAACAATTGTTTATACCTCCATTTTCTTGGAAACTTATTCATG
>SPCL01000116.1 GCA_004525335.1 Thermodesulfobacteriales bacterium | reverse complement strand
GGATCAAAACTGGTCGATCTTAGGGTTTGGCAGGAAGAGTGGTTTCCTCTCATACAGTGATAGCAAGTGTTGCATGGAACATGATGTGTAGCAATTACGCGGTCTCCAACTTTGAAATTGGATACTTTCTCGCCTATTTCTACAATTTGACCGGCTATCTCATGGCCCAATACTAGAGGAGCTTTTGGAAGTCTGTACCATTCCATCAAATCGCTCCCGCAAATACCGCTCGCATAGACTCGAATCAATATTTCTTCGGGACCGATCTTGGGGACCGGCATCTCTTCAAGCCGAACATCGGCATTTTTATAGTACATTGCTACTTTCATTGTTGCTTTCATCCAGAACCTTTTGGAACTTTAATAAAGCCTCGCTGAGGCCTTAGGCGTTTGCAGCTTTTTTAGATTCTTCTTCCTTTAAAGTGAGAAATATGTCGTGAGCCTGTTTAGCATTGTTATTTTCATGGACAATTGATCTTATGGCTCTTAGAACTGCAACCGGATTGTCGTTCTGCCAGATATTGCGCCCCATATCCACGCCAATAGCGCCTTGCTGAAGAGCATTATAGGTCATCTCAAAAACATCCATCTCGGTCTCAAGTTTTGGGCCGCCGGCTATGACAATTGGCACGGGACAGCTGGTGGTAACTTTTTCAAAATCTTCACAGTAGTAAGTTTTCACTATATGAGTTCCTAGCTCAGCGCATATACGACAGCAAAGTGAAAGGAAACGAGCGTCTCTTTTTTCAAGCTCTTTCCCTACAGCTGTAATGCCGAGCACAGGGATCCCATACTCTTCTCCCTGGTTTACAAGCTCTGCAAGGTTAAGCAGAGTCTGACTTTCATGATCACTCCCTACAAAAACAGAGATACCAACACCTGCTACATTTAACTTAATAGCATCTTTAAATGAAGTTGTGATCCCCTCGTCTGATAGATCAGCCCCAATGATGCTTGATCCGCCTGATACTCTGAGAACGACATTTGCTGCTGAATCAGGGTCCACTGAAGTTCGAAGAACACCTCTGGTGAGCATGATAGTGTCTGCATAAGGTATTAACGGCTCTATTGTTTTACGTGGTTCTTCAAGTTTGTGTGTGGGTCCAAGGAAATATCCGTGGTCAAACGCTAACATAACGGTTCTGCCAGTTTTAGGATTAATAATTCTCGACATTCTATTTTTCATACCCCAGTCCATATTCATAACACCTCTCTATTTTAGGATTATTTCAGTCAAAATTTATAGCAATCAGCGCTAAAAGTCAAAGAATGCAGCTACTTTATCGGCTCATATGCGGCTCTAAAGGCTTTAAGGGCTGTATCTATATGTTCTTGGGTGTGCGTAGCCATAATCGTTACTCTGATCCTGCACATACCATGCGGTACAGAGGGAGGCCTAACAGCAGGCGTGAACACTCCGTTTTCTCTTAACATTTTAGCAAAATTGAGCGCTGGCTCAGCGTCTCCGATTAGAACGGGAATGATGGCGGAATGAGACGGCAGTACTCTGAGCCCAGAATCTTCTATACCGGTCTTAAACTTATTGACCATGTTCCAGAGATGCTCTCTTCTCTCGGGCTCATTTTCTATTATATCGATTGCAGTAATTGAGGCAGCTAAAGAAGCGGGCGGCAATGATGTATCAAAGATGTAGCTCCTGACTCGGTTCCTTATGAAATCTATTAGTTCTTTACTTCCGGCAATATAACCGCCTAGAGAACCGACAGCCTTTGAAAGAGTTCCCATTACCACCGGTACCCTGTCTTCAACACCAAAGTGCTCTGTAGCTCCACTACCCCTCTTGCCGAGAACCCCGGTGGCATGAGCTTCATCAATCATCAAAATGCAACCGTATTTTTCTGATATCTCAACTAACTCTGGAAGTGGAACAAGATCGCCGTCCATACTAAAAACAGTATCGGTAACTATGAGTTTTCTGCATTTTGTATTTTTATCGGATTCTATAAGCTCCTGCAAATGATTGAGATCAAGATGCTTATATATTCTTACAGTTGAGCGAGACAATCTGGCACCGTCAATGATGGAAGCGTGGTTAAGCTCATCGCTGTAGATAATATCATCACTTCCGACAAGCGCTGAGATAGTGCCAATATTAGCTAAATATCCTGAGCTAAATAGTATTGATGACTCAGTATTTTTAAAACGGGCTATCCTTTCTTCAAGCATTCTATGGAGATCGAAACTACCGCTCACAAGACGTGATCCACCTGAGCCTGTGCCGTATTTTCCCAACGCAAGCTTAGCTGATTCAACTACTTTTGGGTCTACACTTAGACCTAAGTAACTATTTGATCCGAGAAGGACGTAGCTTTTCCCAGAGATCGTGACTTCAGGAGATTGCCCGGTTTCCAGTTCAGTCAATATACGGAATAACTGTTTATCGTGAATTTGTTTAAGTTCTTCTTTTATCCATTCAAGAGAATGTTGCATAATAGTATATTGGTATCTGTTAAATTAAGCATGTTCTGTTGCTTTTTTAATTGAGCTGTATGTCACTCGGACCAGTTTTTTTAGATCTTCCATAGGAATTCCGACTGGAGGCATGAGAACAACAACATTTCCCAGTGGGCGAAGAAGAACTCCGTCTTCCATCGCGTGATCCGCTACCTTCCAACCCATTTTTAGCTCAGGCGCATATGGTTCTTTGGTCTCTTTATCCTGAACAAGCTCAATCCCCACCATAGCGCCTTTATTTCTGATGTTGCCCACATGTTTTAGACCACTGAACTCTTTTAATTCGTTTTCCAGAAATTCGATTTTGTCTTGGAGCTCGTAAAGCGTGTTGTAGTTTTCAAATGCTTCTAAATTTCCCAATGAGGCAGCGCAGGAAACTGGATTGCCAGCGTAACTATGACCATGGAAAAATGTTTTAAATTCTTCATAATCCCCTAAGAATGCATCATAAATCTTTTGAGTGGTGATAGTTGCTGAAAGAGGCAAATAACCTCCCGTAAGTCCTTTCCCAAGAACCAACATATCAGGGGTAACGTCCTCATGCTCACAAGCAAACATCTTCCCAGTCCGGCCAAATCCGGTAGCGACTTCATCTAGTATGAGAAGGACATCGTATTTATCACATGATTCCCTAACTCTTTTTAAATAGCCTTGGGGAGAAACGATCATGCCACCAGCTGCCTGAACATATGGTTCCATTATCACCGCCGCTATTTCTTCGTGATTGTCTTCTAAAATATGCTCAAGCTCTGTAGCACATGCAAGATCACATGACGGGAATTCTTTATTAAGCGGACACCTGTAGCAGTAATATGAAGGCGCATGGAATGACTCAAATAAAAGCGGTTTAAAGGTAGAGTGGAATAGATCAATTCCACCAACTGATACCGCGCCGAGCGTATCACCGTGATATCCGTTCTCTAAACTTAGGAATTTAATTTTCTCGGGTTTGCCTTTGTGCTTCCAATACTGAAAAGCCATCTTAAGAGCTACCTCTACTGCGCTTGCTCCGTCACCTGAATAAAAAACCTTTTTTAATCCTTCAGGACAAATCTCTATTAGTTCTTTAGCAAGCTCTGCTGCAGGAGGATTTGTGACTCCTAGTAATGTGCTGTGGCTTAGTTTATCTACCTGGTTTTTAATTGCGTTATCTATCTCGGGGACTTTATGTCCATGTATATTTACCCAGAGTGAAGACACTCCGTCTATATATTTATTACCCTCAGAGTCGATTAAATAAGCCCCCTCTCCACCCTCTATTACTATTGGGTCCTTTTCCTCGTACTCCTTCATTTGAGTAAAGGGGTGCCAAACGAACTCTCTATCGTAAGCAACTAATTTTTTTGTACGATCAGACATGGTCTAGATTATTATATAGGAATATGAGGTTAGTGTAAGTCTAAGCAGTGTATTTGAAAAAAGACCAATCAATTTACATCTGTTCTCAGAGGCATCTCCAGATCATCCAGCATTCGTAAATCCTCTTCGGGAGTTCTCACGCGCGCGGTTAGATAATATCCAAGAATCATGGCGTTTGCTCTGGCAATAAGGCCCATAGCCTGTAAATTTTAGACTACTGTAACCATTAACAAAACAATGGCGCTCTATTATCGCATTTAGGCCATCGAAATCTGAAAATTTTAGGGTCTATTATCATTTCTAGATTATAATTGAAAAATTGTATAACCTTTCTCTATAAGGCACTCCCGGAGGTATTAAATTTTGGCAACTAAACTAAGAAAATATGGTCTATTTATAAACGGGAAGGAAGTTGGAGCTAAGGGCGGAAAAACATACATTAGAGAAAATCCGGCTACAGAGGAGCCTTTTGCACAGATAGCAGAGGCGCAAAAGGAAGATGTTGATAAAGCAGTTAAGGCCGCAAGTAAGGCATTTGAGACCTGGTCAAAATTGCCGGTATCTGAGCGGGTTAAATATGTACGGAAAATAGCGGAGATACTCGAAAAAAACAGAGAAAAAATTGCTCTAACAAATACCCTAGAAACAGGGAAGCCAATAAGAGAAAGCAGGTTAGTAGAACTTGGTGGTTCAATCAAGACTCTTGAATATTATGCCGGCATTAGCAATGAGTTAAACGGTGAGAGCATAAATGTTTCAGAGGCACAGCTGACCGTAACGATTAGAGAGCCCATAGGAGTTGTCGGGCATATCATTCCCTGGAATTTTCCACTTTTGTTGTCATTTTGGAAAATTGCGCCAGCATTGGTTGCAGGCTGCACTATAGTTTTAAAGCCTGCGGAACATACCCCTTGTGGTATCTTGGAAGTTGCAAAGCTGTGTACAAAAGCCGGGTTACCTAACGGCGTACTTAATATAATTCCTGGTGATGGGGCAGTTGCCGGTCAGGCTTTAGTAGAGCATCCGGGAGTGGCGAAAGTAGCATTCACCGGCTCAACTGAAGTTGGAAAGATCGTGATGAAAACGGCGGCTGATACTATTAAACGAGTTACGCTAGAGTTAGGTGGAAAAGCACCGTGCATCGTGTTTGATGATGTTGATATTGATAACTGCATAGAAGCCACTTTGAGGGGCGGTTTCTTCAATCAGGGAGAAAACTGCACGGCCGTAACCAGGCTGCTACTTCATGAAAATATATATGACAAATTTCTATCCACATTTATAAAACGGGTTAAGAAGATAAAGATGGGCGATCCATTACAAGACGATACCGAGATTGGCTCTGTTATCTCGCGTGAGCATTTTGAGAGTGTTAAATCGTATTTCGCAAAGGGCAAGAATGAGGGTGGAAAAGTGCTTGCCGGTGGAAAAAGACCCGCTAAATTTAAAAAGGGTTATTTCTTTGAGCCTACAGTGCTTGGTGACGTTGACCCTAAAGCCACTATTGCTTGTGAGGAGATATTTGGGCCTATTGTGGCAGTAATACCGTTTAAAACAGAGCAAGAGGCTATAAACATTGCCAATAACACAGTTTACGGTCTCGCTGGCGGCATCTGGACTCAGGATATAAAAAGAGCGCTCAGGGTAGCCAAGAAAATACAGGCAGGATACTTATGGGTAAACACATACGGGGGGATTATTCCTGAAACTCCGTACGGTGGATTTAAACAGAGCGGAATCGGGAAAGAGCTTGGAAAAGACGGGCTCAATATGTACCTCGAATCAAAAACGGTAAATATATTTATAGGGGATAAAATCCCGGCTTTTTATAAGGGGTAATTATTGAGCTTGGAAGGGGAATACGACTTTCCAGTCTTTCTTCATATCCACAACTGTCCAGCCATTTTTGTTTGCCTCATCCAGTGCATTATTGAGACGACCGATATGGGAATCCTTATCATATGCCCACTCTCTCTTTGCATCTGTGTGATGAACGAGCACCATTAAACTCGGCCCGTCACCTGCCGCTGTCCACTGAAGCATTTGGAGGTCGCCGTCTGAGTTGCCAAACGCTGCAATCGGGCGGCGGCCAATGTGGCTGTTTATTCCCACAGGCTTTCCTTCTTTATCATCAATAAAATCTATCTCCGCCTGACGTACAAGAACGGGTTTACCGTCACGAATCTCAAACTCGGTTTTAATACTGCTGCCAACTACCTGCTCGGGCGGGATGCCGTATACCTTTTCAGTCCAGGGGCGCATAAATTCAATTCCGCCGCCAGAGACTATATATGTTTTAAAGCCGTTAGAGCGTAAATATGTAAGCAGCTCAAGCATTGGCTGGTAAACAAGCTCTGTGTAGGGACGGTTAAAGCGAGGATGCTTGGCTGTAGCGAGCCACTGTTTAACAGTCGTTTGAAACTCGGTCTGCGTCATCCCGGCATGTGTAACTATTAGGAGTTCTAAAAGACCTTCATACCCGCTTGCTACAAGTGCTTCTTTATCGTTTTCGAGTACCGCTTTGAAAGGCTGCTGTGCTTTCCACTCTGGGTGAGAAGGAGCTAGCTCTTTTATGCGGTCTGAAACAAAAGCGAGCTGGAAATAGATCGGCTGCTCTGCCCAAAGGGTGCCGTC
>SPCL01000074.1 GCA_004525335.1 Thermodesulfobacteriales bacterium | reverse complement strand
AGCCATCTTTCTTGATAGTTGTTACCGCCCCGCCCAATTTGTTGCTCTTTTCAATCAGAATTACTTCAATGTCCAGATTTTTTTCATTCTGCAATTCTGTCAAACGGTGCGCTGCGCTCAGCCCTGTAATTCCTCCGCCTATGACTGCAATCTTCTTTGTCATATGATTATTAAACCATAGATCGTATAGTTATAAAGTTAGATGTAGGTGATTGTAAGGAAGCTCGGTGGGAATTGGGGAGAAGTATTTAATCTAAGAATGCTCAACAATAAAACCTAAAGGAAGAGTTTGAATCCGCCTGTAAAGATATAAATTACAGCCGCTATTGAAAGAAATGGCCCAAAGGGCAGGGCATACTTTAAGTCGCCCCTCTTTGCAATAATGATAGATATCCCAATCACTGAGCCTAATATAGAACCTAGGAAAATGACAAACAAAACTCCTTCCCAGCCGAAAAACGCGCCTATCATTGCCAGGAGTTTAACATCTCCCATCCCCATTCCCTGTCTTTTCTTTACTGCCTCGTATACATAAGCTATTAAAAGTAATATTCCCCCGCCTAAAATCACTCCAAATATAGAGTCCAGTATGGGCACTTCGCTTAGCAATGAAAAGAAACTCTGTATTCCCAAGCTGAAATTGTTAATTAATTCCAGGCCATAGCCCCAATCTGTCTTGAGTGCATTGTAGAGTATTCCCACTATTATGCCGGGATAGGTAATAACGTTTGGAATTATCATATGCTCAAGGTCTATAAATGTTATTGGGATAAGTGCTGAGATGAATATTAAATAGAAGAATGTTTCAATGCTCAGTCCAAAACTCCACACCGTCGCCAAAAATAATAGTCCTGTAAGTATCTCCACAAGTGGGTATCTAAATGAAATCTTTGAATTGCATTTAGAGCACTTCCCTCTTAAGAAAAGGTAACTCAGAATGGGGATGTTGTTGTAGAAGCTGATCGGCTCATTACATGAAGTGCAGTGTGATCCCGGATAGACAATAGATTCTTCCTTTGGAAGTCTGTATATGCATACGTTTAAAAAACTTCCTATAACGGTTCCAAAAATGAAAGATAAGATGTATGTAAAAATTTCTGCACCGGGCACGGGATTAATCCGAAAGACCTTTAGGTGGTTGCTTGGAATAAGTAGATAATTTATGCTGTATTTCTTTTAGCGCTTCATTGAAATGACTATTGGTTATAGTCAGACTTTTTTTGCGGTTTTTAATATGTTCTCTAATTGCTATCATGGATGCTCTTTGGCAAAGCAGCTCTATATCGGCTCCTGAAAATCCTTTAGCTTTAGTCGCTATCTCTTTTAATTTAGCGTTTCTGGCAATTGGTTTCCCCCGGGTATGTATCTTTAAAATATCATATAATTCTGTGTTTTCCGGGTATGGGAAATTAAGAATAATATCAAATCTTCCCGCTCTAAGAAGAGCAGGGTCTATTATATCGGCCCTGTTGGTTGCCGCTAAAATGAGAACTTCCCTTAAATCCTCAATCCCGTCCATCTCTGTAAGTAGCTGACTAACAACTCTTTCTGAAACCCTGGTCCCATCGGATTCTCTTCTACACGGGGCTAGTGCATCTATTTCATCAAAAAATATTATACAAGGAGCCACTTGCTTAGCTTTCTTAAACACATCTCTTACTGCGTGCTCAGATTCGCCCACATACTTTGAAAGCAGTTCTGCCCCTTTAACGGATATAAAGTTAGCGCCACTTTGATTTGCAAGCGCTTTCGCTATAAGGGTTTTCCCCGTTCCAGGAGGGCCGCATAGCAAAATTCCTTTCGGCGCTTTAGCATCTGTTAATTCAAATAGGTCTTTATGAGTAAACGGCCATATTGCAGCCTCTACTAGTTTTTCTTTTATATCTTTCAGTCCACCAATATCTTCCCAGGTAACTTTTGATATTTCGACAAATATTTCCCTGATAGCAGAGGGCTCAACCTCTTTTAGAGCTTCCAAGAAATCAGCCATATCAACAGTAATTGGTTGAATATTCACATTTCCATTCTCGCCATTGTTGTCATCATCAAAGTCAGGAAGGGTTCTTCTTAATGCCTTCATTGCAGCTTCTCTGCAAAGATTCTCAAGATCAGCCCCTACAAATCCATGTGTTACATCTGCTAGCCGCTCTAGGTCTATATCCTCATCAAGAGGCATTCCACGTGAATGAACTCCTAAAATCTGAAGCCTCCCATTTCTATCCGGGGCGTCCATGCTTACTTCTCTATCAAACCTGCCAGGCCGTCTTAGCGCCGGGTCTAGTGCAGAAGGGAGATTCGTAGCACCAATGACTACAACATTACCCCTATCCTTTAGCCCATCCATAAGGGAAAGTAGCTGCGCAACTATTCTTTTCTCAACGTCTCCTGAAACTTTATCCCTTTTAGGTGCAATAGCATCTAGTTCATCAAGAAAGATTATTGAGGGCTGATTGCGTGTTGCAATCTCAAAGATATCTCTTAAACGAGCCTCGCTTTCTCCATAAAACTTGTGCATTATTTCAGGGCCGTTAATTACCTGGAAATTAGCATTGGTTTCATGAGCAACAGCTTTAGCGAGTAGCGTTTTTCCGCTACCTGGAGGGCCAACCAGGAGAATCCCTCTTGGCGGATCTATCCCCATTCTGTTAAATAATTGCGGATATTTAAGAGGCAATTCTACAATTTCTCGAATCTTTTTTAATTGCTCACTTACGCCGCCTATATCCGCATAACTGACTTTAGAGCTATCAAACTTTTCTTTTGGTTTTTTTCTTATATCCAACTTAGTTGATGATCTGAATATTGCAGAATTAGAAGGCATTATGCCAACAACATTAAACTCTTCATTTTTTTTGCCGGGCAGATTTACTCTTAATTTATCACCCACTGTTATTGGAAAACCATCAAGGCGGTCCTGTAAAAATTTATTCTCATTCCCGTTATATAAAATCGCGTTATTTCTTGGAACCAGAACTACTTTTGTTGCGGATTTTGAATCTACTTTTTTAACGAATATATGTTCATTGATCTCAACACGAGCGTTTTCTATAGTTGCTTCATCTAATTCAATAATAGATTTTTTAGTCTTAGATTTATCAAGAGGCATAACACGAACAACAGTTTTTCTCTTTCCCCCAATCTCGATAAGGTCCCACGGCTCAACACCTATCTCCCGCATATCCCCGGGGTCGAGTTTTGCAAAACCCTTTCCTGCATCCTTCTTTTCGATCTTACATATCTTAAGTGCAATCATAGTTTGTACCTTGAAAAAATAATACCGCTAAGATAATTAGGGTCAAGGAGTAATTAGACACAGTACTAATTGAGACCTAAACAATTGAATAAAACTCTTATCTTTATTATACTCTTTCCAACAAAGAAATATGCAGCGTACCTGTGATACTTAAATCCCTTACTCTAAAGAACTTTAAATCCTACAGTGCTGAAACATTCAGTTTCCACGATAGATGTAACCTTATAATTGGTGAAAACGCACAAGGAAAGACTAATTTACTTGAGGCTATACACTTTTTGTTAGCTTTCAAGCCATTTAAACAATTGAGATCTGAAGAAGTTGTGAGCTTTGGAAGCACAGAGTGCAGGCTCAAAGGAGAAATTCAGTCTCAGGCAGGGTTTGATGAGATTAACATCCTGCTTGATGAAAATCATAAAACTCTAAAGCTCAACAGTAAAGTTGTATATAAGACCTCCAAAGTTTCTACAAGATACAATGTTGTTACATTTCTTCCTACGGATATAGATATAGTTAAAGGCTCTGCGCAAGTCCGAAGAAAATACCTGGATGCCATAATATGCTCCATTGATCCTGCGCATCTAAGGGATTTAAAGCTATATCAAAGAGCCCTTGGTCAAAGAAACGCAATTCTTGTCAAGCCTTCTTCATTAACACTTGATAAGATCGAGGTCTGGGATGAACAGCTAGCCGAAATCGGCAGTCAGGTGATTTTGAGAAGGGTCTCTTTTGTGAATAGAATTAGGCCTGTGCTAAATAAAATTTATAAACAGACCTCTGGGCTCGATCAAGAAATAGGGATTCATTATCAAAGCTCTATTGATTTAAATAGCAATATAGAACAGTCCTTTAAAGATGAGCTCAAACTAAAGTTTGAACAGGACAAGAAACGCTTTCATACAACCGTGGGTCCACACCGGGATAAGTTAAGTTTTTCTATCTCAGAGAAAGATGCTTCAATATATTCTTCTCAAGGAGAAGCTAAAAATTTAGCCCTTGCTTTGAAAGTCTCTGAGATTGAGATGATCAATCAATTTTTAGGAAGAACTCCCATATTGCTATTAGATGATATAACTAGTGAGCTAGACAACAATAGGATAAGGTTCTTATTCAAACTCCTTCAAGATTTTACCGGGCAGATTTTTATCACAACAACTAGCATGAAGGAAATCCTATATAAAGGGCATATTAGAGGTTTCCATATCAAAGATAGAATCGTTAGGCAAAAAGATATACAAACTTGATTTCTTCTCACCTCAGTATACTTATATAATGTATAGTTGTTTCATGATATTAACCTTCTATTAATTGGAGATATAAATGAGCGAAAAGGCTTTCCAGGATAATTGGGAACATAATGAGTGCTGGGGTTGTGGATGTAACAATGAACACGGCTTACATATTAAGAGCTATTGGTCTGAAGATAAATCAATTTGCGAATGGAAACCACACGCAAGTCATAAAGCCGGGCCTACCGGTTATCTCAACGGTGGTGTGATTGCAACTATAATTGATTGTCACTCAATTTGTACGGCGATTGCTGATGGATATAAACAAGAGAATAGGGATCTCGATACTAAGCCTATCATTTGGTATGTTACAGCATCCATCAAGATCGATTACCACAAACCGATTCCGATAGATAAGGAAGTACGGTTAAAAGCTAAAGTTACAATGAGAGAAGGAAGGAAGCTCTTCGTTGTTTGTAAACTTTTTTCGGGCGATGAGAAATGTGTAAGCGCTGAGGTGTTAGCAGTAAGAGTACCCCCTGAAAATTGGTTCGATAAATAAATCCAAATTAATAGGTTATTCGTAAGTCATTATAAGTTCCAGGAGCAAGTTTATGAGAAGTATCTTAGCGCTAATAACTTTATTTATTGCAGGGCTAATAACAACTTCTTATGCCCAAGAGATTCCTACTCCAGTAAGAGCTAAATTAGTATCTAACATAGATAGAGTAAAGCCAGGTGAGTCCTTTAATCTCGGAGTGCTTTTTGAAATAGACCCCGGCTGGCACATTTACTGGAAGTATCCTGGTGAAACGGGATTGCCTACCAAGCTTGAATTTAATATCCCGGAGGGCTACCAAACAAGTGAAATAATGTGGCCTATTCCCAGAGCCTACAAAAAGACTGACGGTGGTGTGGATTTCGGATACGAGAATTCTGTTTTGCTTTGGACTAATATTCAAGTTCCCTCTGATGCTCAAATAGATAAAAGTGTTGATATAGAAACTCAAGTGTCCTGGATAAGCTGTAAAGAGATCTGCATCCCGGGTAAAGCAAAGCTTAACTTTTCTCCAAAATTAGGTGAACGTACAAGCTCTTCAAGCGAAGCCCTTTTTGCTGATGGGTCTGACTCCTTGCCGATTTCTTTAACAGATAGAAAAAACCCATTTCAGATTGAGGTGCAGAAAACAAATTCATCCCAGGGACAAGTCAAAGTTGAAATAATATTGAAATCTAATCCACAAAGTGAAAATATAGAGTACTATCCAAACCCAGGTGATGCTCTGCAGGTTCAAAATATCAGCTCTATCAAATCAGAGGATTTCAACTTAACGGAGATTAGTTTTGATGTGACAGCGCAAGACGGAGTTGTCTTATCTGAGAATGTTTTAGATGGGTTGATAGTATATTCTGATAGTGAGGGGAAACGTTCAGCAGTTGAAATGAAGATTGATTTTAATGATACTTGAATAAAGGTTTATTTCTTAACGTAAGTAAAAAAGGATGCATAAATGACCATTAATAACTTGGGTCTATTATTATTTCGAGTTTCGGTAAGTGTTGTTATGATTCTTGGACATGGGTTGGGAAAGTTGTTAAACCCGGATCCATTTATTGCTAATATAGTTAAAATGGGCCTTCCTATGCCCAATATTGTGGCTTACCTCGCAATATCAGCCGAGACTTTCTTCCCGCTTCTTATCATATTTGGATTATTCGCCAGAATCTCTGCATTGATTGCAGGAATAAATATGCTCATAGCCGTATTTGTTATACATCTTGCAATATTTGGTGACCCGTTCTCTAAGTTAGAGCTTGCAGTACTCTACCTGATTTCATTTCTATTTATTGCATTGGTGGGGCCTGGTAACTGGACCGTTCAAAAGTTGTTTAGCGAAGAATAGTGCACATTTCATCAAGCAAAATAACCAGTATATGCTTTTAATGCATGCTTCATAATATATTAATATCGGTGTAGTATCCTAAATAACTGAGTTTAACAACTACGGAGCTTAACAAACTATGGGTGTCAGAAAGAAAATTAAGATTATTGGTGGCGGGTTTGCAGGGGTTAAGTGCGCTTTAACTTTGCGCAAACAACTTTCCAGAGAAGAGGCTGACATAATTCTTTACAACAGCGAAAACTATTTAGTATTCCAGCCGCTACTGGCTGAAGTCGTGGGAGCATCAATCAGTCCAGAGCCCGTAGCTGTCCCACTTAGACAAATGCTGCCGGGTGTTTATTGCAGAACTGAAGATATTACCAAGATTGATGTCAATAATAACACTGTAGAGTACTTTGGTGATGCGGGTAAAAGAGGTCAAATGGTCTATGACCACCTTGTTATTGCTTGTGGCTCATCCGTTAACTTAGGATTAATTCCCGGTATGTCCGATCATGCGTTTCCTCTTAAGACTGTAGGGGACGCTGTGGCTCTACGCTACCATGTAATGCAGCAGATGGAAAATGCTGAGATTTGTGAAGATGTTTACAGGCGACGCTGGCATTTGTCCTTTGTTATTGTAGGAGGTGGGTTCAGCGGGGTTGAGGTCGCGGGAGAAATTAATGATCTGGTGCGCGATACCAGAAAGTTTTTTAGAAATATACCAAAAGAAGAAATCAAAGTTACGCTTGTTCATTCAAGAGACCAGCTGTTGCCTGAAGTTAGTTCAAAGCTCAGAGATTTTACAAGAGTTAAAATGGAGCAGGCCGGGATTAATGTGGTACTAAACAAGCGCGTGTCTTACGTAACCCACGAAGGAGTGGGTTTCGGGGACGGGCAAACTATTAACGGCGCTACAATTGTATGCACAGTTGGCAACGCTACAGCTCCAATTGTACAAAACCTAGATGCTACAAAAGAAAAAGGAAGGCTTGTGACAGATCCGGATATGAGAGTTTCAGGACACCAAAACGTATGGGCAATTGGAGACTGCGCACTTATTAATAATTCTTATGATAATACTCCTAGCCCGCCAACAGGTCAGTTTGCAGAGCGTCAAGGCCGACAAGCTGCAGAGAATATTGTGCGTGTTCTAAAAGGTAAAGAGACTAAGCCTTTTAAATTTAAACCCCTCGGTCAGCTCTGCGCGATCGGTGGACATAACGCAGTAGCTGAATTTCTAGGGTTTCATATCTCAGGCTTTGTCGCATGGTTTCTATGGAGATCTGTATATCTATTTAAGCTCCCCAGTTTTTCACATCAATTAAAAGTCGGTTTTGACTGGGCCTGGGAGATCTTTTATTCCCGCGATCTTGCCCATCCAAAAGCAGATCTTACAGAAAGAGTCTGCAAGTCACATTACCAGCCGGGGGATTATATTTTTAATGAGGGCGATCCTTCAAATGATTTTTATATTATAGAATCCGGTGAAGTCGATATTGTGCGTAATGCCGGTAAAGAAGATGAAAAGGTTTTGGCTATATTGGGCCAGGGAGACTTTTTTGGAGAAATGGCTTTGCTTGACAACAGGGTCAGAACCTCAGCAGTTCGCGCAAGGACAGTGCTTGAAGTTACCGTTATGGGCAAAAAGGTTTTTGAACAGATATCGGGCGCACTCAGACCATTTAGGGATTTTCTAGCGGATGCTGTAAAGAGACGAAGCGGTAACATGTGGCAAAGATTGCCTGTAGTCTTTGAGATACTTAAGAATCAACCGCTTTCTACTTTTATAAAACCTCTTGAGATTAGCCTCAGCCCTGACGATAGCTTTGAAACCGCAGTGAAAACATTATGTGGAGAAGAGCTTGATTTCTGCTGTGTAATAGATAGCTCAAATAAACTTAAAGGAATCATGACACGCACTGATATCTTCAGAGCAGTTGAATCGGGAGCTACTCCTTTTACTAAGGTTTCAGATTTTATGACAGAATCTCCGATTGTTGCCACAGAAGTTGATTCCTGCACCATTGTTGCCGCAACAATGAGAGACCACAATTTAAAGTGGGTTCCAGTTGTAGACAACCTAAATAATCGATATGTAAAGGGTTATATAAGACGAGACAAAATGATTAATTTTGTGTTGGGAAAATTTCGCGAACGTCATCAAAAAAGTCTAAACTCATGATTTTCCTATAAAGATTCCAACTGCCAGAACAATTACCCCGCCTACTATTATCTGAAAAGCAGCCCTTAAAAAAGGAGTGTCCATATATTTATTCCTTATATATGCAATCACTACCAATTCTATTGCAACTACTATACTCGCAACTATAAAAGCCGTTCTGAAATCCGCTATTAAAAACGGCAATGCATGACCAATTGCTCCCAAAAATGTCATTGCCCCTTCTACAAGCCCTCTCATCCACGGGCTTTACCCCATCATCAGACAAAGCCTCGGAGAATGCCATACTGATTCCGGCGCCTAAAGCCGTTGCTAGTCCAACTAAGAATGCAGTTTTACTATTCTGGGTGGCGATAGCTGCTGCAAATAGTGGTGCCAATGATGAAACCGTGCCATCCATCAACCCTGCCAGACCCGGCTGTACAACCTGCAGTATAAATCTTCTTCTTTCGTCGTCAGGATTATTCTTTATGTTCTGAGTTGGTCCTTGTTCCATAAATTTCATTATACACAAACTTACTAAGCAATAACATTACCCCATAACTCCCTTGAATTGGGTATTCTTTATAGTTAGAATGGTTTTACAGAAGGTGGATTAAAAAATAAAACAAAGGAGGCAGTTATGAATAAATTCATAATGTCTTTAACCCTAGCATTCTTTTTGTTTGTGAGTGGAATGGCTTTACACGCCGATAGTTTGTCTACTGCAGAATTTAGGCAGCTCTATGACAGCTTATTAGCTGGAAAAACCCTTGCCACTCAAGCTGAAAAGGATGGAGTAGTTGTTAAATCAGAATGGCAGTATGGTCAGGCATTAGATTTAGGAGAAGGTGATTTTGATATTCCTGTAACAAGAGTTATTACAATAACTAAGAACGGAGAAATGGTTCAGAAGAAAACTCTGCAGATTGTAGACAGAATAAATACTCTTGGTAACTCCGCATTTATTTACGAGGAGTCAAGGATGATAACTGTTGAAAATGCAGGTTCAGAACCGCTTACAACCAGAGACTCAGAATTTCTTGGTCAATTCGTTGCATCAAAAAATGAAAAGGGTGGATTTGACGTCCATAATTTTGGTCTAATTCCCTCAGTTAATGTAGAAGGTGACAATGATGAGATTGCGGCCTCCAATATCTCATATTCCTGTTATCCCGAAAACGCTAAGAGTAAATGTGTTTTGACTATTCGTGACTTTAAACTAGGTGATTATACGGCGCTCCAGGGTTATACGCTTGGCGATCCGATAGGCACTGATTATGTT
>SPCL01000228.1 GCA_004525335.1 Thermodesulfobacteriales bacterium | reverse complement strand
GAAGCAGTACAAGCACAGTACGAAAAGAACAAAAACGCCGGAGGCGGCAACAAATTTCAGAATCAAGAAGAGAGGATGAAAAAGTATTTCACCACTATCTTACCACAAGGTAAAACAGAAGGTGAAAAAAGAATCAGAATCCTACCAACCGAAGACGGTGGAAGTCCATTTGTGGAGGTTTATTTCCATGAAATACAGGTGGATGGAAAATGGCTTAAATTATGGGATCCGAAGCAAGAAGGAAAACGATCACCATTAAACGATGTGAAAGATAGTCTTGAAGCGACTGGAAAGGAAGAGGATCAAGAACTCTCTAGATCTTATAGGGCTCGTAAATTCTATATCGTTAAAGTCATCGACCGAGATTTGGAAGAAGACGGACCAAAATTCTGGAGGTTTAAACACAATTCTAAGCAGGAAGGTATTCTTGACAAAATCTGGCCTATTTTCAGAACGAAAGGTGATGTTACCGACCCTGCAACGGGTAGAGACCTTGTTCTTTCCTTAACATTGGCAAAATCCAATAACGGTAAAGATTATACCACAATCAGTTCAATTATTCAGGAAGATCCTTCATCATTACATGCAGACGGAGAAACCGCAGCAAAATGGGTTGCTGATCCGTTAGTGTGGTCAGACGTTTATGCAAAGAAAACCGAGGATTACCTTGAAATGGTAGCCAACGGTGAAACCCCTAAGTGGGATAACGACAAAAAAGGTTGGGTATCAAATTCAACTGCGGAAGAAACCATAGGTGGTGGCGGCAATTCAGGAACGCCTTCGACTCCAGTAGCCGAACCTCTGGTTGAAGACCCACAGGATGATAACGAGCCCGATGACGATCTCCCATTCTAGTACCAATCTACCGATAATCTTCCGATCCATAATAGTAATCGGACGATTATCGGTAGATTAATAAAAGAAGTTAACAAGAAAAATATGACCATCAAGAAAAAAGACTTTTCAGCAATTAAATCAAAATATTCTCAAGAAGCTTCATTTAAGCCTGATAGGTTTTTTGACTTGGGGGATGCGTTTCTAGACGCTTGTGGTGTACCTGGCCCCGCCATGGGACATTTAAACATGTTACTTGGTCATTCAGACACAGGAAAAACAACAGCATTAATAAACACAGCAATTGACGCACAGAAAAAGGGAATCCTACCCGTTTTCCTTATTACTGAACAAAAATGGACTTTCGACCACGCCCAACTCATGGGTTTGGATTGTCAGAAAGTCGTTCACAAAGAATCTGGGGGTTCTGAATGGGATGGTTTTTTCCTTTTCAATAACCACTTTGATTATATTGAACAAATTACAGATTATGCGAACTCTTTACTGGATGCTCAGGATAAAGGTGAATTGGATTATGACTTATGTTTCCTATGGGATTCCGTTGGGTCTGTTCCTTGTAAAATGACCTTTGAAGGTAAGGGTGGAAAACAGCATAACGCATCGACATTAGCAGATAAAATTGGAATGGGATTGAATCAGAGAATTACTGGTTCAAGAAGGACAGATAAAGCCCATACTAATACATTGGTTATTGCTAACCAACCATGGGTTGAATTACCTGACAATCCATTCGGACAACCAAAGATTAAAGCAAAAGGTGGTGAGGCAGTATGGTTAAACTCAACCCTGGTTTTCTTATTTGGAAATCAGAAAAACGCTGGTATCACTAAGATATCAATCACAAAAGATGGTAGAAAAGTTAAAATCGCAACCAGAACGAAAGTTAGTGTAATGAAAAACCATGTGAATGGTTTAGGTTATGAAGATGGAAGAATTTTGGTCACAGCACACGGGTTCATGAAAGGAAGAGCCGATGCGGACGAAAAGAAATCAATTGAGGAGTACAAAAAATCCGCTGCGAGTTACATTACTGAACGACTAGGAGTTAATCCTTTAGACGGTGATGTACAGGTCGTAATGGAAGCAGGAGACGATTAGTAACCTATAAAACAAAACAAATGCTAACCTTATTGGTTGACGGAGATAATCTGTTAACAATCGGTTTTTACGGAGTTAAAAATTACTTTTACAAGGGACAACATATTGGGGGAATATACCATTTCCTTAATACCCTTCGATTATCATTCGATAACTATCGATTAGATAAAATCGTAGTATTTTGGGATGGAAAGGATGGATCTGCCGCCCGGAGGAAAATTTACAGTCACTACAAAGAGTCGAGGAAATCCAGACTCAAAACAGAACACGAAATAGAGTCCTATGACTATCAGAGAAATAGGATTAAACAGTACTTGGAAGAAGTGTATGTCAGACAGGGTGAATACCCATACTGTGAAACAGACGACTGCATAGCACACTACTGCCAAAGTACGCCTGGCGAGAAAAAAATTGTTTATTCATCAGACGGTGATATGGCTCAACTCGTTAATGATAAGGTACAGTTATATAACCCTTCTCACCGGAAATTATACGGACCAAAAGAGTCTTTTGTATATGATAAGGAAGAGGTTTTAATTGAAAATATTAGTCTGGTTAAAATGTTGTGTGGGGATTATTCTGATGATATCGCCGGTATTAAAGGAATGGGGATTAAAACTCTCACGGGTCTCTTCCCTGAAATCGAAACCCAACCATTAACCTTGGATTATGTTCGATACAAGACAAATTTTCTATTTGAACAGGATAAGGAAAGTAAAATTGTTAAAAACCTAATCACAGGAGTAACCAAATATGGAGTTTTTGGTGACGAATTCTTTGACATCAATAATACTATTGTAAGTTTAGACGATCCATTTTTAACAGAGGAGGCAAAAGAAGGAATACATGAAATAATGTGCTAAATCCTCTTCTGATGTTTCTACTGTAACTACTTCATGCCCTAACCTTCTTAACCCCTCACGTAATGAAATGCCTACTCTACCTATACCACCTGACTCTAAAGTGAATCGCCTAGATAATAGACATATCCTCATTTCGTATTCTCCCTAGTAT
>SPCL01000017.1 GCA_004525335.1 Thermodesulfobacteriales bacterium | reverse complement strand
TCCGGGCTCACATAACGAATGAGCCATCCTCCAGCAATATCTCCTAATGCCGATGTAAACGATGAGAAAATTAGTATCAGCTTCCAAAAATTGCTAATTTTTGTGAAGAGTATCAAGTGATTTAGAGTTACAAGAATAATAGCCATGGCGAAGAAGTGAAAGTGTGCTTCCTCAAGCATCCCAAGATAACCCCTAGCCGGCCTAAAATCCTCCTCAGAGCCCAAATAATATTGGACAACTGAGTCGTAACTAAAACCTACCTGAAGATATAAGAGAAGGTTTGTAATCCAAAGAAAGAAGAAAAACAGCACAGTATATGCAACGATTAACTTTAGAAGTGTATTTTTTTTAATGTCGGGTGATATGAAGAAGCGCAATGTTGTGTTCCTGCCCTAGTTTAACTGTCCCGCATCCGATGCTACTTTAAACACCGCGAGAATTCTCCTAGTCGCCTGTGAGAGCGAATTCGCAGTAATAGTAGCCCCTGTAATGTTTGGGATATCCTTTCCTGGCTTTAAACCATCTTCTAAAGTTTTACCTTCAAATAGCGCTATCCAATTTTCCCCCGCTTGATAATCAGGAGGCTCGAAAAACGCCAACACCTCGGTCTGTCTCAAGCTGCCGTCAGGGTTTATTACAAACATTACCGTCTCGGTCTTGGTCCTTAAGCTATGGGTGTCTATTATAGCATAACCTAAAGTTTTCTCCCCATTTTTAGCCTCATAAATTATATAGAGCTTAGATTCATTCTTTGCTTGGGATAGAGATTCAATAGCTTGAGACTGATCTGAAGATAAAAAGATTTCGTTCTTTTCAATCTCCACAGCATCAGGAAAAGCTATCTTTAGCGCTTCATCCCGTTTCATAAAAACTTTGGCTTCCGTAGTGGGAACGGCGTTTAAAGAGAAAAACATGAATAATACTAACGTTATATATGTCTTTTTCATAATCCAATGTGTTTTTTATAATATAAAGGGCGCAGAAAACAAGTTTCTACGCCCTTATTTTGAATTTATATTTAACCAGACTTAAAACACATATCCAAGTCCAAAATTTAATTGATTTTCAGAATCATTAGCCTGATTATCTAGGTACTTGTATTCCGCCTTCACAACCACATTAGGTATCGGCTTATAATTTAGCCCTATAGCAAGATCACTCCTGTCATTTGCCGGATTCCTAATAAATCCTGAGGGTACTTTAGCCTGCGTATCGTATTGTTCCCACCTCACAAAAGGCGCTAAATACTGAGCATACTGACTAGAGAAGTCGGTAAGTGTAAGCACATTATATGCCCCTACTACATAATAACCCCACTGCTCACTTCCCACTGAATCGTCACCCTCCAAATCGTTCAAGGCGTTAATCCTGGCACCGTCATCAAGCGTTGTATAAACAAAAAGCCCCCTCGCTTCAAATCCTCTGTACTGCAGTTGTATATCGGCCTCGTACATCTGGAAGAAACCATCAAGTTTATCTCCATTAAAAAGCGATTCAGCATTATCGATTCTTTCATTCTGCCCGGTGTTTCCAAGGAAAGCAGACGCCCCTATTGCCACGTACGGCACTGGCTCATACTCTACCCTGCTTACCCAGGCAATATCATTGAATCTGGCTCGACCACCTCTATTACGAAGAGATCTGTTGTTTGCTGCTCTAAACCCTCTGGCATCAAAACTGTTCATTGCATATGATCTGTAATTTATCGATCCAGCCGACCCAAGATCAATATCTCCGAAAATACCCAAACCGTTTTCTCTCCATGTTGTAGGAATTATTTGTCTTTCCACTGAAGGTCTGAATACCCCAAAGAAAGTAGTTGGCTCATGCACTTCGTTTATTATGCCGAAAGGAGCAAGGAGCAGTCCTGCTCTTAGATTAAGCTCCGGCATGAGGAGAAAATCCAAAAGAGCGAACTCTACAGATACCGAACCATCCTGCCCATCTTTATTTTCTTCTGTGGTCGCATGCTCAAACTCAATCTCTGAGTTAAATATTATTCTGTCTGTAAATTTGTAGCCGAAATAGAGCACTACTCTCTGTGTATCTACAATATTATTTTCGTCTTCCCTTACCTGACCGACTAATAATTCTCCGTAACCTCCGATGGATAATCCTTTATCTTTTAGATAAACCTTTGATGCTGCCGGCCCTGCCCCGTAGACCTGCTCATAGGTTGGATCAGAAACTACTGAGGCGGATTTAATATTGTCAATTTCTTCTGCAAGAATGCTTAATTTATCTTCAATCGACTGTAACTTATCGTCTGGAACCCCTCCAGCCTTAAGTTCCTGAAGTTCCTGAGTTACACTATTAAGCTTCTGTTCTAATTGTTCTATCCTCTCATCCTGGGTTTCTGTTTTATCATTACTGAGTGTCTGAGCAACTTCGATATTTTTATTGTTTTGTTGAGATTGCTCTTCATACTTTGCTTGCTGGGCTATCTGCTGTGCTCTCAATTTGTTATAAGACTCTATTGAATCCGAGAACTCTTTTTGATTTTGGGTAAGTTCTTCCGATAAACCATCGATTGAAAAAATCACGAAAAAAACCACGAAGAACGGAATGACAATCTTACAGACTGAGCTAAAATCTAAATGCGATATTTGTCTACTCATCCTAAGAAAAACCTCCATTAATTAATATTGATATTCGTTTTCAAAATCAATTTACCAGGTCGCTACTCATTGTCAAGGAAGGAGAATACATATTCAATATTGTGGTGCTGAAGAGAAATAAAGTGAGGTAAAAATTAGATTAGCAATGCTTATATGGGATAAATTAAAACGATGAACAAATAAGGATAGTTCAATTCACTATAAAGAATCCGCGCGATTTGCATTTCGAAGGCTTAGGCTCCCACTCCTCAATCATTATCTTAGCTCCGTCAACCTCAACATCAGTCATTTGTGAGCTGATAAGATCCAAAGATTTTTGGGCAAACTTAACCTCACGTGGCGGGCCGTACTCAATAGCAAGTCCAAACCATTTATAAGCTGTAATAAGGTTCTTAGCCTCGCCGCAGCCCTTTTTACAGTCAAGAGTAGTATAAGGCACCCTGAGATGAGAATAAACGACTCCGACGCTATTCAATGCCTGCGGCTGTGCCTGCTCTGCAGCCCTGCCCCACCACTCAAGAGCTGTGCTGCGATTTTTTCTCACACTAAGTCCATTGAAATATAATAAGCCCAGAGCATACTCAGCATCACAGTCACCGTTCTCTGCCATAGGTTTCCACATCTTCTTTGCAATATCATACTGCCCCTGCTGGTACCATCTGAGCCCGAGTTTATATCTATCCTTCTGGGTAAAATCGCTTACAGGATTAGGAATGTCTTCAGATATTTGACTAGGAATCTCTTTAGCCTGCTGACAAGAGATACTTAGCATCAAAACTAAGCAGCCAAACAGCAATAATTTAGTGTTACTTCGATTAAAACTAATCATTATATGCGCCCCATTGTGAACTCTTTAACTATGATTTATTGAAACCAACAATGTAAATCTATGATATTAAATAATCATATCAAGTCAAATCTAGACTCAATAGCTCATTTTTTTTACTATAATGAATTTGACAAAGGGCTGTACAAGTGAAAGAATTTATTGGTTTAAGAATTCTAGAGGTGAATTTATGCTATTTTCCGATTATTCAAATTATAAAGATAAAAAACCAATTATATCGTTTGAGATTTTCCCCCCTAAGACAGAAAAGGGGTACGACAATTTAAAAAATGAACTTTCAGAGCTTGCAGCTCTAAATCCCGACCTCATCACCGTAACATATGGGGCTATGGGTACCACAAGGGAGAAAACGCTTGATATAGCGTCCCTAATAAAAAACCATTTTGGCATTGAATCCGCTTGCCATCTAACATGCGTGGGAGCTACAAAAAAAGAGCTGGACATTATCCTTCAGCGTATTAATGACGCCGGTGTCAGAAATATAGTTGCGCTTAGGGGAGACCCTCCTGAAGGAACGCAAACCTTCGTAAAGCCTGAAGATGGTTACTCTTACGGAAACGAACTTGTCGAACATATAAGAAATTTTGAAGCGAAAACCGGCAATAAATGCCATTTTGGAATAGCTGTTGCAGGCTACCCTGAAAAGCATGTGGAAGCTTGTGAGTTAGCAACTGATCTAGTTAATCTAAAAAGAAAGGTAGATGCTGGAGCAGATGTGGTAATTACACAACTCTTTTTTAATAATGACTTTTACTTCGATTATGTAAAAAGGGTGCGCGATATTGGAGTAACCGTACCGATAATCCCCGGAATCATGCCTATCCTGTCGGCCAAACAAATAGGAAGAATTACATCAATGTGCGGCACAACCATTCCTTTGGAACTAAAGGAGAAGCTGGACTCAGCAATCGATGATGACAATAAAGCACGGGATATCGGAATTGAGTTGTGCATACAACAATCAAAGGAACTCCTTGCACAAGGGGTGCCGGGAATTCATTTCTACGTTCTAAACAAATCAAGTCATATGATAACAATTATGGATGCATTATCAGACGATCTGCAAAATCTGAGAGCCTAATACATTTACAGCAATACACATCTTTCTAAGTCAGATACAATAATAAAATATGCCTGAAACTACCTCCCTATTTAATAAGATTGCAAAGCACTACGATTCCCTGAACACGTTGTTTAGTTTTGGAATGGATAAGCTTTGGAGGAAAAAGCTTGTAGAGCAAATTAGTGGCTCTCATCTAATTTTAGATATAGCAACTGGGACAGGAGAAGTCGCTATAGAGACCGTAAAAAAGTTAGATGGTTCAAGGGTAATAGGAATTGACCCCAGTGCTCAAATGCTTAGTTTTGCCAAGAAAAAATGTGATACTATTCAATATAGAGATAAAATTTCTTTAGTCCAAGGATATGCTGAGGACCTGCCTTTTGAAAATGATAAGTTTGATGCAATTACAATCGCATTTGGAATAAGAAATACAGTTAACCCGCTTCAGTCACTTAAAGAAATGAACAGGGTGTTAAAAACCGGAGGCATAGTGGCAATACTTGAATTCACTATTCCTAAAAATGCAATATTTGCGCCAATATATTTATTTTATTTTAAGAAATTTCTTCCGTTTATTGGCTCATTCTTTGGAAGCAAAAAAGAGTATAAATACCTTTCTGACTCAACATCGTAATTTCCACAGAGAGAGGCATTTTTAAACCTAATGAAAGAAGCCCAGTTTGAAGCTAAAGAATCTATTGAGCTTATGATTGGAACAGTGATCATTTACTCGGGAATCAAAAAGTGATGGACCTCAACACTTACGGCGCCAGCCGTTCTATCACCCACTCACCCTCTTTTTGCAGCCTATACCTTAATCTGTCATGAAGCCTGTTATCCCTACCCTGCCAAAACTCTATTAAATCAGGCACTAACCGATATCCGTTCCAATATAGCGGCCTAGGAATGGGCTTATCTTTATACTTAGATTCAAATTCACAAACTCTTTCATCTAATAACTTTCTATCTGGAATTACAGTGCTTTGATTAGATACCCAGGCGCCAATCTGACTACCTCTGGGCCTACTAGCAAAATAGTCATCTGCTTCATCCTCCGACACCTTTTCAATTTTACCCTCAATACGAATTTGCCGTTCAAGCTTGCCCCACCAAAAGCAAAACGCGGCAAAAGGGTTGTCAGCAAGATCACTGCCTTTCTTACTTTCAGAGTTACTATAAAAAACAAATCCCCTTTCATCATAATCTTTTAGTAGTACGACTCTAGCTGAGGGCTTACCATCTTTGGTCGAAGTTGTCAGTGTAAAGGCGTTAGGATGGATTAAATCAGCTCTCAGGGCCTCTTCATACCACGCGCCGAACTGTTTTATAGGATTTGAACTTACGTCTTCCTCTTTTAACTCAGACAATCCATACTGCTTATCAGGTGTGTTATTTGATTTAGTCATATCTCTGTTTTTAATATACCAGATAAAGCATTCTTTAAATCCATATATTTAAATTTGAATCCTGCATCCAACAATTTTTGTGGTATTACTCGTGTGCTTGAAAGCATTGTCTCATCAGCCATCTCCCCCAATAGTCCTCGTGCTGCAAAGGCTGGCAAGGGAATTAGAGTAGGACGATTAAGCACTTGGCCTAATGCTCTGGTAAATTCGCTATTTGTTACAGGATTTGGGGAAACAGCATTTACCGGGCCTTCCAAATTTTTATTCTTTAGAAGATAATAAATAATCTCTACTAGATCATCAATAGCAATCCAACTCCAGTACTGTTTACCATCTCCGATCTTTCCCCCTAATCCAAGTTTAAAAGGCATTAGCATCTTTTTAAGTGCGCCGCCGTCCTTGCCGAGAACTAAACCGATGCGAACATTGCAGGTGCGAATTCCAGCCTCTTTAGCTATCTTTGTAGCCTCCTCCCATTTAACACCGACATCTGCGAGGAATCCTTGTCCGTGGGAACTTGCTTCGGTTAGTATTTCATCACCCCTATTACCATAAATCCCAATTGCTGAGGCTGATATTAAAACTTCTGGTTTTTTATTAAGGGAAGCAAGCGATTCCGACAAAAGTTTAGTGCCTAGCACCCGACTGTTCTCTATCCGCGCCTTTTTCTGATCCGTCCATCTTCCCGCAATATTCTCTCCGGCAAGATGAACCGCAGCATCCAGATTTTGAAGTGCATCAATATCAATTTCACCCTGTTGAGGATTCCAGTAAGCTACATTCCCTTTATTTCCTTTTGCTGAGCGGCTTAGTATTATTACATCGTACCCTCTATCTATCAGGAACTCTGTTAAATATGTACCAACAAATCCGGCTGCACCAGTTATTAGAACATTCTTAGACATTTTTATATAAGTAAGAATAGCACAGGTAGTAATTTAAGGAATATGTCTCAAAACTAAGACTATTGACCAAATGTATCAATAATAGCGTCCTGATACATCTTTACTTCTTCAAAATCCAGATAATAATGAGGGGCGCTTAATATGGGGAGGTCCAGATACTCTCTATACTCATCAATCTTGTTTCTGCATTCAGACGCTGTACCCACAACTGCAAAGGTATGGACCATATCGTCACTAACACTTTTAATCATTGTCTTAGTATCTCTTTTAAAGAACGCATCCCTTATCCGCTCAGTTTGTTCTTGAAATCCATGGAGCTTAAAAGGGGGCTCATAAGTTCTAACAGTTGCATAGAAAGCTATTGTTGCTCTTGCCGCTTCAAGTGCGTCTTTTTTATTCTCTGATATTGCGCACGTAATAATCGAACATATCTTAAAATTCTTTTTGGATCGGCTCGATCTTTCTAATCCAGATTGGATACTCTTACTAACCACTTCCTTTATATAGCGAAGTGAACATACAACGTGGCCTAGATACCCATCTGCTACCTCTGCAGAAGCACTAATCATATTGCTCCCTACACCAGCCAAATATATTGGGAAACTCTCTCTAACTGGCTTAAAAGCTCTGTGATATCCTTTGGTGGAAATATTGTAATACTCCCCCTCAAAAGACAATTCATCGCCATTATGAACTCCGGAGCTGATTAATTTTATTAGCTCGATACATTCCTTTATCCTCGTTACCGGCTTTCCGTGGTTAATGCCGTGCCACATCTCATTAGTACGTTTTGCCCCTGTGCCTAATCCAAGAATTAATCTGCCATTTGAAATTTCATCGAGGTCAAGAGCTGTAAGTGATGTAATCAAAGGACTCCTTACAAATGCCAATGCGACTGCAGTCCCTAGTTTAATATTATGTGTTGAATTAGCTACAGCCGAGAGCTGCTGAAAGGTAGTTCTATAAAGTTCCGTTGCCCAGACGGAATCGAAGTTTGCATCTTCAGCCTTTTTGGCCAAAAGAGTTATATCTAAAATACTATTTGCATCTAAAATTAATCCGACTGGTTTCACTTATCTCATCCATCCTTAAATCTACCATATAAAACAAAGGCGGCCCAATGGGCCGCCCGTTGATAAGCAAGTTCAATCTACATATATAGTTTAAAATTTGTTAGTTTCTATATTGAAGAAAACAATTAGTCTTCTTTCTTTTCAGACTCTTCATCTACCCCAGCTTCTGAGCTTTCTTCAGTAGGTTCAGATTCTTCTGAGGCTTCTTCAGCTTTTGCTTCTATTTGCTCTTCCGGCTCCGCTTCAGATGAAGGCTCTTCAACACTTTCTTCAGCAGGAGCTGCTGCAAGTTCCTCAGCAGGTTCACTCTCAGCTACTGCTACCTCTTGTGTTTTAGCTTCAGGTGCTGGAACTTCTTCGGCCACTGTTTCTTCTGTTACAGCTTCCACAGTTTCAGCTACAACAGATGTCTCTGCTACAGTTTCTGTAATTGTTTTTTCTTCCTCTTCTATTAATCCCAGCTCTTCTGCTGATTCCTTTTTAGAACTCTTCTTAGCACCGTCGTCCTTGATGCTAGCTTTAGCAGTCTTCTTTGGAGCAGCTTTAGCTTTCTTTTTCTTACTAGGGTTATACTCTTCTTCAACTAATTCGATGATTGAAATTGGTGTGTTGTCGCCCTTTCTGAATCCTAACTTTGTTATTCTTGTATAACCGCCCGGACGCTCTTTAAACCTCTTTGCCAATTCATCAAAGAGTTTTTTTAATACTTCTTTATCTCTTACAAACGCTCCCGCTTGTCTTCTTTTATGAAGTGTGTCCTCTTTAGCAAGTGTAATTATCTTCTCTGCAACCCTTCTAATTTCTTTTGCTCTAGTGTCGGTTGTTTTTAGTTTTTCATTACGAAACAAATCAGTAACCATATTACGAAGCATAGACTTTCTATGTTTCGTTGTTACTCCAAGTTTCCGTCCAATTCTTCTATGTCTCATATCCTAATCTCCAATTTGTCCGCAGTTAATTATTGAGTGGGCAATCTCTCGCCACGTTTTTCTTTCTCAGCCTCGAATACTTCTTTATCAATCGCAATTCCAAGACTAAGACCCATTTCTTCGATCCTTTCTCTAATTTCGACCAACGATCTTTTTCCAAAATTTTCCAAATTAAGCAAATCATCCTCTGATCTTTGAACTAAATCACCGGCATACTCTATCCCCGCTTTTCTTAAACAGTTAAGAGATCTTGCCGAAAGATCCATCTCTTCAATTGTATTAAATAGAATTTCTTCTGTACCCCTAATTTCTTTTTTCTCTTCGCTCTCTGGAACTTCATCAACTTCTGATTCATCAAAGTTAATAAAGATTGTAAGTTGATTTTTTACAATTTTTGCAGCATACGCGATTGCGTCTTCAGGCAATATAGTCCCGTTTGTCCAAATCTCAATCGTAAGCCTTTGGAAGTCAGTACGTCTCCCTACTCTTGAATTAGTCACAGCATAATTAACTTTTCTTACTGGAGAAAACAATGCATCTATTGGAATAACTCCGATAATGGTTTGAAGCTCTCCTCTTCTCTCAACTGCTTCATAACCTCTTCCCATTTCCACAGTCATTTCCATCTCAAGTTTTGCACCTTCGGCCAAAGTTGCTATATGATGATCGGGATTTAATATCTCAACATTCTGATTGAGAATTACATCCCCAGCTTTGATATTGCACTCCCCACTAGCACTAACGGTTATAGTTTGTGTTTCATAAGAATGCATTTTTAATTCAATACCTTTTAAATTGATAATAATCTCTGTTACATCCTCTTTTACTCCAGGGAGAGAAGAGAATTCATGCAAAACTCCGTCTATTTTAATGGAGGTAATTGCAGGTCCTTGAATGGAAGATAAAAGAACCCTTCTTAGAGCATTTCCTAATGTAACACCATAACCACGCTCCAAAGGTTCACAAATGAATTTTGCGTAAAATGGAGAAGCACTTTTTTCTTCAATTTCTATCCTTTTCGGTTTAATAATATCTTGCCAATTTTTTTGAAAATCTGTCACCGTATCTTCCTCCATTGTATCAATCTTGCCTTAATTTGCTCTTTAGTGTAAGAAAATATTAAATATAATTTTCTATTATACTCTTGAATAAAACTCAACAATTAGCTGCTCATCAATTGGGAAAGTCACATCTTCTCTAATAGGCAGCTTAGTTACCGTGCCTATATAATTCTCTTCATCAAGACTGAGCCATTCAGGAATTCCTCTTCTAGATCTGAATTCAAGGGCTTCATGCACTCTTTGCAATTTTTTGCTCTTTTCTCTTATTTCAATCTTATCCCCCTCTTGGACCATATAAGAAGGGATATTAACTACTGATCCGTTAACCAGTATATGCTTGTGGCTAACTAGCTGCCGTGCATCACTCCTGGAACTTCCAAGACATAGACGAAAAACTGCATTATCAAGTCTTCTTTCTAATAGGGATAAGAGTATGAAACCCGTAACTCCTTTTAGATGTGATGCTTTTGTAAAATATTTTTTAAATTGCTTTTCTCTAAGTCCATACATTCTTTTTACTTTTTGCTTTTCACGTAGCCTTACTCCGAATTCAGAAAATTTACTACGGAATTTTCCATGTTCCCCAGGAACAGAGTCCGGCCTCTTTTCAATTGCAGTTTTACCATTATAGCTCCTCTCACCTTTGAGGAACAGGTTTACGCCTTCTCTTCTAGAAATTCTATCTGTTGGCCCTGTATATCTTCCCATGTACTATAAAACCTCCTTAAAATCTACAATAACTTAATTCAGATTGTGCAAGTTTGCATAAAACCAATTATTAAACTCTTCTTCTTCCAGGCGGTCTGCAACCATTATGAGGAATTGGAGTTATATCTCTAATAAAGGTTATTTTTAGCCCGGATGCCTGTATTGATCTAATTGCAGGTTCTCTTCCAGGACCGGGTCCTTTTACAAAAATAGAAACACTCTTCATGCCATATGTGGCAGCCTTTTTGGCAACATCCTCTGCAGCAATCTGAGCTGCAAACGGGGTACCTTTACGTGTCCCCTTAAACCCCTTCGATCCACCACTAGACCAAGCTACAACGTTTCCGCCTGTATCACTTATAGAAATAATTGTATTATTAAAGGTGGCCTGAATGTTGATAACCCCTTGTTCTACAAACTTTTTAGCCTTCTTTTTCACAGTTTTTTTAGTAGCCATTACTTATCACTTATCTCCAAAAAGATTATTATTTACCGGCCTTTTTCTTTTTCGCAATTGCAGTTCCTCTAGGTCCCTTTCGGCTTCTAGCATTAGATTTAGTTTTTTGACCTCTTGTAGGAAGCCCCATTCTATGCCTAATACCTCTATAGCATCCAATTTCAACCAAACGCCTGATATTGCCCTGAACTTCTTGTCGAAGTTCTCCCTCAACAGTGTACTCAGTCTCAAGAATTTCTCTTATTGCAGCAACTTCCTGATCTGTAAGGTCTCTTGACTTAGTGTTCACATCAATTTTAGCTTCTTTTAAAATGTCTTTTGATACAACTTTCCCCACACCATAAATATATGTAAGACCTACCTCTATCCTTTTATCAAGTGGGATATCGACACCTGCAATTCTAGGCATATCTCTCTCCTTCTACCCTTGCTTTTGTTTATGTCTCTTGTTGGTGCAGATTACTCGAACTACACCTTTTCTTTTAATTATTCTGCACTTTTCGCAAATTTTCTTAACCGAAGCTCTGACTTTCAACTCACTTACCTCACAAATACTTATTTTCTAAGTCTGTATGTAATCCTTCCCTTGGAAAGATCATAAGGTGATAATTCAAGCTTCACCTTATCTCCAGGGAGAATTCTTATATAACGAGTTCTCATTTTACCAGAAACATATGCTAAAATCTGATGCCCCTGACCCCCGTCTATTTCTACTCTAAACATGGCGTTCGGAAGCGCCTCAATCACTGTGCCTTCAAATTCTATTCTTTCTTCTTTCGCCATATCCTTCCTATTACTACTGAGTTAAAATCACGGGTCCATTCTCGGTAACAGCCACCGTATGCTCAAAATGAGCGGAAAGTGTGCCGTCTACTGTAACAGCTGTCCATCCGTCACTTAAAATTTTAATATCTGGCTTCCCGACATTAACCATTGGCTCAATTGCAATCACCATACCGGGTTTTAACTTAACTCCGTTTGAGCGTTTCCCATTATTAGGAACAAAATTTGGAACTTGCGGATCTTCATGCAAATTCTTACCAATTCCATGTCCTACAAACGATCTAACTATCGAAAAGCCCATTTCTTCAACATGAGACTGTATGGCACCAGATACTTCAAAAAGCCCGTTATCGGGAGTTGCCTCCTGGATACCTTTTAAAAGAGATTCTTCAGTCACTTTAAGTAACTTGTGAGCCATTGCAGATATTTCACCCACAGGAACTGTAATTGCTGAATCCCCATAAAAACCATCCAAAATCACACCAAAATCAATGCCTACTATATCGCCTTCCTTTAAAATTTTCTTTTTGGAAGGAATGCCGTGTACTACTTCGCTATTTATAGCAAAACATACTGAACCCGGATAATCAGAGTATCCTTTAAAAGCTGGTATAGCACCTCTTTTTATAGCAACTTCCTCTGCCTTCTTGTCAAGATCCCAGGTTGATACCCCGGGCTCTACCATTTCTCTAAGCGTGTTAAGCGCCTCTACCACTATTTGAGCAGCCGAGCGCATTTTATTAATTTCTTCTTTGGTCTTTAGATGAATCATATTTCCACTTTGTTTAATACTGCCTCAATCCTCTCAAAGACCTCATCAATCGGTCCCATCCCGTCCACTTCAGCCAAAACATTTAAGCTTTGGTAATAAGCTTTCAAAGGCTCCGTTTGGTTTCGGTAAACACTTAAACGATTCTTTGCGACATCTTCAGTATCGTCTTCTCTTCCTTCAATCTTCGCTCTCTCTAATATTCTACCAATAATTTCTTGATCTTTTACTTCAATAGAAACGACAACATCTATTGACTCATTTTCATCGGTAAGCATACCATTAAGAGCTTCAGCCTGTGCTATCGTACGAGGAAAACCATCTAACATAAAGCCTTTTCTTGCATCTTCTTCTTTTATCCTATCTTTAATAATCCCTATAATAACATCATCAGGAACGAGTTCTCCTTTATCCATAAAGGACTTTGCAAGTGTGCCGAGCTCGGTTCCGTTTTTCACTGCAGACCGTAGCATATCACCAGTTGATATATGCGCTGCTACATAATTTTCTGCAATCTTATTTGCCTGAGTGCCTTTTCCAGCTCCAGGCGGTCCAAATAATATCAATCTCATTAACCTAAAACTCCCTGACTAAACATTGTATCTCGTTGGTCCTTTCATTCCCTTTTTCTTTACAAACCCTTCATAGCTATGAGTAATCAAAAATGACTCAACCTGCTGTACAAAATCTAATGTAACACCTACTACAATAAGGAGTGACGTACCTCCAAAATAAAACGGTAAGTTAAAAGGTTCTCTTTGCAAGAAAGAAGGTATTATGCAGACAAACGCAACATAGACAGCACCAATAAAAGTTATTCTGCCAAGGATCTTATCAATATACTCAGCCGTTTTCTTACCTGGTCTAATTCCGGGAACGAATCCACCATTTTTTCTCAGGTTATCCGCTAGATCATCAGGATTATAAATTACGGCAGTATAAAAATAAGCAAAAAATATGATCAAACCTGCAAAGATTGCATTATATATAATAACGTTATCAAACAACACATCAGACATATTTCTTAAAAACGGAACGTTCATAAAGGTAAGAATTGTCGCTGGGAAAATCAAAAGCGATGACGCAAAGATCGGAGGAATAACTCCGGCAGTGTTTGTTTTAAGAGGTAGATGTGATGACTGCCCGCCGTAAACTTTCCTTCCCACAACACGCCTAGGGTATTGGACAGGTATTTTCCTGTACGACCTCTCGACATAAACAATAAAAGCTATAATCGCAAGTAGTAAGATAAAGATCAACGCTACGCCAAATACCGTCAATTCGCCCGTATTAATAAGCCTCGTAATATCCCAGAAAGCACTAGGCAATCCAACTATGATTGAAGCCATAATTATTAAGGATATACCGTTACCTATTCCACGCTCTGTTATCTGCTCCCCTATCCACATCACAAAAAGAGACCCTGCGGTAAGGGTAAGAACTGTCATAATTCTAAAAGCCCAGCCAGCTTCTTTTACAACCGTAGCTCCAGAACCCAAACCACCTTCGAGTGTTAGAGCCAACATTAAGCCCTGGACTACGCATATTAGAATTGTTCCATAACGTGAATACTGGTTGATCTTCCTACGCCCGGCCTCACCTTCTTTTTGCATAGCTTCCAGTGTCGGGAAAGCCTTTACCAACAAAGACATAATAATAGAAGATGTAATAAAGGGCATTACACCCAATGCAAAAACTGAAGCACGCTCGAGAGCGCCTCCGGAAAACATATTTAGAATGTCAAAGATCGTACCACTAGCAGTTTGCTCAAAGAGCTTTACTATTTGCTCGGGATCAATACCTGGTATAGGTACAAATACACCCAGTCTATATACAATAAGCATTAAAGCAGTAAATAAGAGACGCTTATTAAGTTCAGGTATTCTAGGAATAGAACCTATATTACTATTCATATAGCTTCTGCCTTCCCGCCTTTTTCTTCAATTTTCAGTATAGCACCTTTACTAAACGCGTCGGCCCTAACTGTAAGAGCAAATGGCATGTCGCCATTACCAAGAATCTTGATAGGTTTTTTGCCTCTTGCAAGACCAGCCTTTATAAATTCTTCAGGTGTAACTGTATCACCCTCACTAAACCTGCTCAGATCCTGCACTTGAATAAGATCAAAGACAAGCTTATTACGGCTTGTGAATCCACGCTTTGGGGTTCTCATCTTAAGGGGAGTCTGACCGCCCTCAAACCAAGGGGATACTCCGCCACCAGTACGTGCATTTTGTCCTTTATGACCTTTTCCGCTGGTTTTTCCAGTACTTCCAGTTCCTCGTCCGACTCTCTTTCTATTCTTCTTTGAACCAGGCTGAGGAGATAACTTATTAAGCATAATTTTTTACCTTCTTAAATTGAAGTTGATGTTTGATTTAATATATCAATAATCGATAATGCTGAAATCTGTAATACTCTATAAAACGAAAAATGTAGTAGTTCTAATCAAAATAAGACCTTGGAAGATCTAATTCACTAATCTCCTTTCCTCTTGCCCTTGCAACTTCTTCAGGCATTCTCAACATTAGCAGTCCGTTAACTGCTGCCATTACAACGTTAAGAGGATTTGTAGATCCAACAACTTTAGAAAGCACATCATGAATACCTGCAAGCTCTACAACCGCTCTCACAGCACCACCAGCAATAACACCTGTACCAGGAGAAGCCGGCTTTAACATCACGTTGCTTGACACATGTTCCCCAATAACTTCGTGTGGAATCGTGCTTCCCTGTCTAGGAACTCTGACAAGGCTCTTTTTAGCTTTTTCCATAGCTTTTCTAATAGCATCAGGGACTTCGTTCGATTTACCCAAGGCAACACCAATAACACCATCTTCGTTACCAACAACGGCAAGCGCGGTGAAATGAAACCTCTTTCCACCTTTTGTTACCTTAGCAACTCTTCTAATATCTACAACTTTTTCCTTGAGATCAAAATCATTTGAATCAATCTTTTCTTTTTGCAAGGATGCCTCCTAAAACAACTTATCCTAGTTCTTTAAAATTTTAGTCCTGCTTCTCTGGCTGCGTCAGCAAGAGATTTCACTCTTCCGTGAAACGGGTATCCCCCACGGTCAAAAGATACTGTCTTAATACCTTTTGCTAGAGCAAGCTCTCCCAAGAGCTTACCAACAGCAATAGCAGTATCTATTTTTCCACTGGTATCTTTACCTAGCGACTCAATTACCTTGGGGGTCAAAGAAGAAGCTGATACTAGTGTGCTCATATTTACATCATCTATTATCTGAGCATAGATATGTTTAGAAGATTTGAAAACAGAAAGCCTTGGTCTATTAGCGCTTCCGTTAATCTGTTTTCTTACTCTTTTATGTCTTAAATTTTTTTTACTTTTTCTGCTTGCTATTTTCATAATTATTTACCACCCGCCTTTCCAGCTTTTAACCTTAATATTTCACCTGCGTATCTAACTCCCTTTCCTTTGTAAGCATCTGGTGGTCTTAATTTCCGAATTCTGGCAGCAGTCTCACCTACTAACTGCTTATCAATTCCCTCAAGAATTAAACGCGTTCCTCTCTCTTCTATAGTAGAGGAAACACCCTGTGGAAGAGAATAATCAATGGGATTAGAATAACCCAAACTAAATACTATATCCTTACCCTTATCTTCAACCCTATAACCAACGCCCACAATCTCCAAAGTAATTTTAAATCCTTCGCTAACTCCGGTTACCATGTTTGATAATAGGGACCGCGTAAGTCCGTGTAAAGCTTTTAGTCTTTTCTCGTCATTATCTCTTTCAACGAGGATATTATCTTCCTCTATTTTTGCAATAATGCCTGGAGGAATATTCCAGGAAAGCTTTCCTTTTCCGCCTTCCACTAGAGCAAGACCGTCGTTGAAATTAATTTTTACACCATCTGGTACGGGTATCGGTTTTCTACCAATTCGTGACATTATAATATCCTTATACTTATAATATTGAACAAATAAGCTCACCGCCCAAACCCTGACTACGGGCTTCTGAGCCGGTCATTATTCCCTTAGAAGTCGAAAGCACACAAATGCCTAAGCCACCCTTAACTCTCGGTATCTCGGTTTTGTTTACATAAATCCTTCTACTTGGCTTGCTTATTCTCTTGATTTCTTTAATTACGCTTTCTTTATCAGGTGTATATGCAAGTTTTATACTAATCGCTGGCCAACCTGCATCTTCGGTCATTTTCCATTCAGAAACATATCCCTGCTCTTTGAGTATCCTTGCTAATTCAACTTTAAACTTAGACGAAGGAATCAACACAGTTTTATGGCCTGCAATCAAAGCATTTCTAACTCTTGCTAACATATCAGCAATTGGATCTGTCATTTATTATCGCCTCTTACCGGAATATTATTTCATACAACAATTAACTACTCACTACCAACTAGCCTTTCTCACTCCAGGAATTCTTCCGAAACTTGCCAAATTCCTAAAACAAAGTCTACACATATCAAACTTACGCATATACCCTCTGGGACGTCCACAAAGCTTGCATCTATTCCCCTTTCTGACTTTAAACTTAGGGTCTCTATTTGATTTAACAACTAATGCTTTACGAGTCATTACGCCCCTCTCCTAATTTTTTATAAACGGCATGCCGAATTCTTCAAGTAAGCCCCTGGCTTCCTCATCCGTCTTTGCAGTCGTTACTATTGTAACGTTCATTCCTTTTACAGTTTGCACCGTACTATAATCTATTTCCGGGAAAATCACTTGGTCTTTAAGACCCAAAGTGTAATTCCCGTGTCCGTCAAACGCTTTTGGAGATACACCTCTAAAATCTCTAACCTGAGGAAGCGCTAGGGTAATTAACCTATCCAGAAATTCATACATTGTTGCAGAACGAAGGGTAACAGAACAGCCAATCGGCACACCTTCTCTTAATTTAAATCCTGCAATAGAGTTCTTCGCATTTCGTATCACAGGCTTCTGACCTGTAATGCGCGCTATTTCATCTGCAGCTTCATCTATAACTTTGTTATCCTTTCCTGCATCACTTAGTCTTCCGAGCCCCATATTGAGTACAATCTTTTCCACTCTCGGAATCTCCATGGAATTTCCATAAGAGAACTTTTCTTTTAGCGCAGGTGCAACACTTGTTTTATAAAATTCTTTTAATCTTGGTGCCATTGTTACTTAATCTCCTCACCACTACGTTTACTGAATCTAACTTTCTCCCCAGTGCTCAGGGTTTTATGTCCTATTCTAGTAGGTTTTTTCTCAGTCTGATCATAAATCATCAAATTAGATATATGAATTGACGCCTCTTTTTCTACTATTCCGCCTGTAGGGTTAGTCTGGCTAGGACGCTGATGGCGCTTTACCATGTTTAGATTTTCAACTAATGCACGGTTCCTAGCTCTAAGAACTTTTAATACTTTCCCAGTTTTGCCTTTATCCTTACCGGATACGATATAAACAGTATCGCCTTTCTTGACATGCATTTTTGTTCTATTGTCTATATTATTAATTTGAGTACCCACTTTTACACAACCTCCGGCGCCAGTGAAATTATTTTCATAAAGCCCTTTAATCTAAGCTCACGAGCTATAGGTCCGAATACACGGGTTCCCATCGGTTCATTATCTTTTGTTATAAGAACAGCAGCGTTATTGTCAAATCTCACATAAGAACCGTCGCTTCTTCTTTGTTCTTTTCTTACGCGCACAATAACAGCCTTTTGCACAGATCCTTTCTCGACCTTAGCATTTGGAATTGCTTCCTTTACCGAAACGACTACAACATCTCCCAGTCTCGCATATCTTCTACCGGACCCACCAAGAACTTTAATACAGAATAAACGTTTGGCCCCTGTATTATCGGCCGAATCCAAATAAGTGGTTGATTGAATCACTCTGCTACTCCTTCTAAACTATCCGCGCTCTGCAATTCAGCCTCTAACGGACTACCTTGTTCTAATATCTTACTTACTTTCCATCTTTTTGTTTTACTATACGGCCTTCCTTCCAGTATTAGAACCTTATCTCCAAGCTTACATTGGCCGCTTTCATCATGAGCTATGAATTTAGTATTTCTTTTTATTGATTTTTGATATCTCTTATGCTTCTTGATCTGAATCACGTCGACAATAACGGTCTTATCCATCTTGTCACTGATTACTGTTCCTACTCTGGATTGAAATTTTCCTCTAGACATAGTCCGAACTGCTCCTTAATTAATGCCCTTTTCTTTTTTAATAGTGATCACTCTTGCGAGATCTTTCTTGAGATTGCCAATCCTTGCAACATTAGTTGTTTGCTGAGTTGCTACTTGAATCCTAAGATTGAAAATCTCTTCTTTTAATTCATTTTCTCTTTTATTTAATTCATCCTGTGTCAATTCTCTTATTTCTTGTGCTTTCATCCTAATATATCCCCCTGATTCCTAGTAACCATACGCGTTTTCACAGGAAGCTTATGAGATGCCAGTCTAAAGGCCTCTTTTGCTAATTCTGACGAGAGTCCGGCAATTTCGTAGATCATTGTTCCTCTTTTTAGAACAGCTACGTAACCCTCAACATCTCCCTTACCCTTACCCATTCTGGTCTCTGCGGGTTTCTTAGTTATCGGTTTATGAGGAAACACTCTAATCCAAAGCTTTGCTCCACGTTTCACATGACGCGTGATAGCAATACGAGCAGCCTCTATTTGCCTTGAAGTAAGCTTGCCGCACTCAAGAGACTGAAGACCGAAATCTCCAAATGCCATCGAGGCTCCCTTGTTAGCTTTTCCTCTAATTCTGCCTTTAAATACTTTTCTATATTTAGTTCTTGAAGGTTGTAACATCAATAATCACCCTTACACTAATTGTTTACTTTTCTTCTCTAGCACTTCGCCCTTGAAAATCCACACTTTAATCCCAATAATGCCATAGGTAGTTTTTGCCTCGGCAAAACCATAATCAATATCGGCTCTTAAAGTAGTAAGAGGAACTCTCCCCTCTCTATACCATTCTTTTCTGGCGATCTCAGCTCCACCCAATCTTCCGGATACCATAACTTTGATACCCAAAGCGCCTAACCTAAGAGCTGAAGCAATTACTCTTTTCATTGCTCGCCTGTATGCAACTCGTCTTATAAGCTGAAGCGCAACATTCTCTGCCACTAGCTGGGCATCTACTTCAGGTCGTTTCACCTCACGTATATCGAGGTAAATATCCTTGCCGGTCATCTCTGCCAAACGGCGTCTTAAAGATTCTATTTCCTGGCCTTTTCTTCCAATTATCATTCCAGGTCTAGCTGAATTTATAATAATTCTTACCCTTTCAGAAGCTGCTCTTTCAAGCTCTATCTTTGAAATAGCCGCCTGATAGAATTCTGTTTTTATCAACTTTCTAATCCGCAAATCTTCATGAAGCAGATCGGTATATTTTCTCTTCTCGGCAAACCATTTAGAATCCCAAGTTTTAGTAATTCCTATTCTAAGCCCAATAGGGCATACTTTTTGACCCAATTTATAGCCCCCTTTCTTCAAGCACAATTGTTATATGGCTCATTCTTTTTTTCCTTGCCGATGCCCTGCCCTGCGCTCTAGCTCTTATCCTTTTTAGCGTAGGACCCTTTACCGAATAAACCTCTTTAATATATAGGCTTTCCGTATCTGAATGTCCCTTCTCAGCAGCATTAGCAACAGCGGACTTTAACAGCTTGGCTATATCAGGGGCTGAGCGTTTTCTAACCGATGATAGAATCATAAAAGCATTCTCGACACCCGTACCTCTAATAAGTTCTAATACTACCGAAAGTTTTTTCGGCGATGCTCTATAAAATTTCTGTACAGCTTGAGAAACCATTATTCACCTTTTCTAAGTATTTTCTATCTCTTACCCATCTTGGACTTCTTATCACCGCCGGCATGGCTATGAAAAGTTCGAGTTGGAGAAAATTCGCCCAACTTGTGACCCACCATATGCTCAGTGACATAAACCGGGATAAATTTCCTTCCATTATGCACTGCAAAGGTAAGACCTATCATATCCGGCGTAACCATCGACCCTCTGGC
>SPCL01000136.1 GCA_004525335.1 Thermodesulfobacteriales bacterium | reverse complement strand
AATAAAAATATCGAAAAAACTTTTCTTAATCTATCTTGGCTAGTATGTACGGCGAGCTTTACGCCAAGCGGCGCCATTATTATTATCGGAACTATCATAACCAAAACAGCGGTCAGATCGATATAGCCTAAAGAAAACGCAGGCCTTCCGTGAATTCCAATACCGCTTATGACCAAGCCTGTCGCCCCAACAATACTAATAAAGAATCCTCCAGCAGAAGCAACCGCTATAGAGCGGTGAATCCGGTATCCAAAAGCAGTGAGCGTAGGAGTTTAAAACTACCGCCGGCAGTTCCTGTCATTATAGATATGAAGCCTATAAGGAATGCCGAAAGAGCTTTTATTGCAACACCGGGAAATTCTTTAGTAATTTTAAACTCGCTGGTCGTAAAAAACATTTGTATAGAAACAATTAGAATTACAAAGGCAAACACCTGCTCCAAAAACCTGCTCGTAACATATCGCATTGTGAATATCCCGATGAGGACTCCTAAAATCAGAGCCGGGACCCATACCTTTAAAAAATCCAAATCTAAATTTCCGGCTTTATACTGTGCCCGTGAGGCCATAATAGCAGAAGGGATGGCTAAAGCTAGAGAGGTTCCTGCTGCTACATGCATGAGTACATCAGCGTGAATACCCAATATAGGGAAAAGAAATAAAAAAATTGGGATCCTGACAATTCCCCCTCCGACTCCGAATAGACCGGCTACAAAACCTGAAGCTAGACCAGCAGCTAAGAGGCTAAGTATATATATAGTCCAATAATCCATTAGCTAGTATACTAGATCAACTTGTTCCACATACCAAGTTTCTATAAATATCACTTACTATTTCAGTAATACTGGATTGATCGGTTTCTTTAGTACCGGGAGTTGAATCATAATAAGAAGCTATATCCTGAGATGTATAGGTTTTAATCCTGTTCTTCCACCCGGGGATCCATCTTTTCTCACCCCTTTCAGAAGGAGAATTCCTAACTCGCCTCAGCAAAACTCTTTCTGCACCATCGGCGAACTCTTGTAGCGCAGGCATACCTTTTTCTGTTCCATTCATACCTTCTAGTATTTGGAGTAATCCCCAGCCCTGGCCGTTATAACGCTCTGACTCTAGAGTGCCCTCCCCTTTGAAATTCACATAATCTATCAAGACATACATACCCATGGGCGAGTTAGCCACACGGTAGAATTGTTCTCTAATATGTTCATGTAATTCAGGTGGGGCTGCCTCTAAGATTTTAGGAAGGCTTTTCTCCAGACGACCGGCCATAAAGAGCGATTGTTGGGGAATTGTTTCTAGGAGAAATTCTCTTAAAGAGATCATATTAGGTGATTGAAATTCGTTATAAAACTGTTCCCGTGAATCCCAGGGCAGATCAAATTCAGACATTTCTTCCATCCAGAGGGGAGGTTGTCCGCCATTGGATTTTATAAATTCATATACGGCAGGGAAGATTTCATAGAAGCGGTACTCTTTACCTTGTGGATACCAGATGAAGTGACCGATCCCAAGGGAAGCAAACTCCTCACCATCGTTCCATGTTGTAAGATTATCAACCTTACCCGCCCCCTCATTGATAAAGATTAGTCGGCCTATTTTTTCAAGCTCTCTGTCAGATACCGAAATACACTTGGTATTACAGGAAGATAAAAATAAAACAAACAATAGAATCGTAGTAGTTAGTATGAGTTTTTGATTCATATATAGAATTATCTCCAAAGCTAATTCAAATAATGGGAATGGTCTCTCAGTAATATAAACGAATACTCAGGAAAAGTTGAATAAAAATAGGAACTACTTGAAAGAATGGGTTTTTAACAAAACCGGGTCGGTTATCCGCTCGAACACCTCACCGCATTTATCACATTCAAATCTGACCTCCGTTGGCGGGTGACTGATTCCTGTGCCTACAAGAATCCAGCCCCAGAAAGAGTAACTAGGCTTTGGAACAATCCAGGCATGATCTCTTGTATATCCGCACCTGCAAGTTTGTTGATTGTTGGTATCTGTGCTCATAGTAAATTTGAAGCCGGTATTGTACCAGCCAGGCTACCCTTATCAAATCTATGCTTTAATCATCTGACGATGGAACACTGCGGCGCATCTTTTTTATTTCGCCTTTACGCTTTTTTGATTCGATTCGCTTACGTTTGGATGCAAAAGTCGGCTTTGTCTTACGCCTTGGTTTTGGTTCTATAGCAGCCTTACGGATTAGCTCGGTTAGTCGAGAGATTGCGTCAGCGCGGTTTTTCTCCTGAGACCTGAAAGCCGAGGCTTCTAAAACTAGTATATTCTCTTTAGTTACCCTGCTGCCAGCTAACTTAATCAACCGCTCACGAACTTTTGGTGAAAAATTAGGAGAAGCATCAATATTGAACTTAAGCTGAACAGCCGTAGATACTTTATTTACGTTTTGACCACCGGGGCCGGAAGCCCTGATAAACTCAAGTTCTATTTCATCTTCGTGAATGAATATTTCGGGAGTAACCTGAATCATGATATTCAATCATAGGTCTTATATTGTACTTTTCAAGTTCTTTCTAAGGAGTTAAGAATTAAGCGGCAGTAAAATTTCTCAGGCTGAGCAGTATATTCTACTACCCAGCCTGAGTTTGTTAATCTACCAAAGTTGGAATTACAATATTATAAGTCATATCCCGCCTCACCATGATCGGAGAGGTCAAGACCTTGAACTTCCTCTTCTTCAGTAACCCTAAGTCCAACAAACACATCCAGGAATTTCAGGATAAGGAATGAAATTACCGCGGTGTAAACGATAGTAAAAAATGCTGCTAAGGCTTGAACTTTTAACTGATGGGGTATGTTTAGATCTTCCACTGTTCCGCCCAATGAAACTGAAGCAAAGAAGGAAACAAGTATAATACCGACAAATCCACCCACACCGTGAACCCCTACTACATCAAGCGCGTCATCATATTTAAACTTATATTTAAGCCAGGTAGCTCCAACATAAGCTAACAGCGCTGCTACAAAACCTATAGCTACTGCGCCCAGAGGACCAACTGTGCCTGAGGCTGGAGTAATAGCTGCCAACCCGGCAATAGCCCCTGTTGCAAAACCAAGCGCGCTTGGTTTTCCGTTCTTTATCCATTCAATTGCAATCCATGTTAGTGCGGCTACGCATGGAGAAATTTGAGTCACAACTATAGCCATGGCAGCTGTACCATTAGCTGCAAGAGCGCTGCCTCCATTAAAACCAAACCAGCCTACCCAAAGCATTGCGGTTCCAGTGAGGGTCATAGTCATATTGTGAGGGGGAGTAGGCATTGGATATCCTTTTCTTCTTCCTACCATAATGGCTGCTACAAGGGCAGCAACACCGGCTGTAATATGAACAACTATACCGCCTGCAAAATCGAATACTCCCATATCACCAAAGAATGATCCTTCACCACCCCAGACCATGTGTGCTATTGGGATATAAACCAGTATCACCCAGATTGCTACGAACCAGAGTATCGCTGAGAATTTCATTCTTTCAGCAAAAGCACCTATAAATAAGCCTGGCGTAATGATTGCAAATGTAAGCTGAAAAGCAAAAAATGAGAGTTCAGGAATGCTTCCTGACATTGTATCCGGCCTAATCCCCTGTAAAAAAAGCTTGTCTAAGCCGCCTACAAAAGCATGAATATTCCATTCTCCTGCAACCATTCCAGTCGTATCAAATGCAAGGCTATAACCAACAACAGTCCAGATTATAGTGACAACTGCTGTAACTGCAAAACACTGCATTAATACAGACAGCACATTCTTTTTTGCTACCAGTCCTCCATAAAACAAAGCCAGTCCCGGAATCATCATGAATAAGACCAATGCTGTAGATACCATGATCCAAGTTGTATCACCCGTATCCAAACCTTCTTGGGCTAATGCTAAATCTGGGAAAAACAGAAAAATGGGTAAAAAGGGTAGAAAAATCCCTTTTAGGGCTAATTTATACATATCTCCATACCTCCGTATCTTTGTGTGTGACTATATTGTTGCAATAGTAATGCCAAATCAGAAAAAGTTATTTGCGATCTATCTGCAATTGCACAAAAACACTGTGGATAAAATCAATGATTGGGGGAGTTTGAAACTTAAGATGATTAAAAAATGTGCAATAAGATTAGTCAGACAGAGTTTTATTTAGTAAATAGGGCAAGTTAGGAAGCACAAAAATTAAGCATCTTGTGCTTAATTTTTGTGCAGTTATGGAGTTCTATTTAATCTAACTATTGGTTTAAATTCACTAATACTCTACCCTTTTGCCTGCCTTGCAAAATAAGCTCAATATTACTATCCAGCTCCTGAAGTGTTATTTCGGTAGTCAACTGCTCGAGCTGATCAAGCTTCCACTCACTTGAAATTCTGCCCCATATTTGCTGTCTCAGTTTCATCGGGGAGTCTTGAGAATCAATTCCTACTAAAGAAACGCCCCTTAAGATGAAGGGATATACATTGATTGGAAGATCGGCTGAAGCCACATTTCCACAGCAGGTTACAACTCCACGAGGATTGGTTGATTTAATCGCAGTTGCTAGTATTTCTCCACCTACCGCATCTACCACCCCCGCCCATCTGCTCTTTAAAAGCGGCTTTCCCGACTGGTCTTTTGAGTCCTCTCTGCTAATCACTTCTTTTGCTCCGAGGTTGAGTAGGAACTCAGCTTGATCCGTCTTTCCCGTGGAAGCAACAACTTGGTAGCCTGCTTTGGCTAGAATTGCCACAGCCACACTTCCAACACCGCCGGTAGCGCCTGTTACAAGCACCTCGCCCATTTCAGGCTTAATACCATACTCTTCAAGCCTGAGAACAGAGTAAGCAGCTGTATAGCCGGCTGTGCCGTAAATCATACTTTCTCTTAAAGATAAACCCTTTGGAAGAGTGACGACCCAATCTGCAGGAACTCTTATATATTCTCCGAATCCACCCCATGTATTGCAACCTAGATCATAGCCATGAACAATAACTTCCTGCCCAGATTCAAATCTACTATCGCCGCTTTCTTCAACAACGCCCGCCGCATCTACTCCGGGCGTGTGAGGGAATTTTCTAGTTACACCTCTATTTCCGGTGGCCGAAAGGGCATCTTTGTAGTTGAGAGAAGAATAATGAACTTTAACAAGCACATCTCCTTCCGGCAGATCATTTATAGATCTGTCCTTAATATTCCTTTCAAATACATTCTCTGCAGTTTCATCAATAACATATGCTCTATAAGTTTGGTTACTCATTTGAATTTCTCCTAAGAAAGTTGTTAAGAATAATATGGATACTGTCTATTCCATTTATTATGACCAACTGCCGTTAAAAAGAAAATAATGATATATGATTCAGGGTGATAAGGAATCAAATAACCAGCTTAAAAAGCAACTCTATAGAGAATTCCCTTTAGGTGAAACACGGATTTAAATATATATGAGCTAATTATCTTTAAGAATTATTAAGCTTTCTGAGCATCAACATAAATTTTGCCGCCTGCATCTGTAAATTCTTTTGATTT
>SPCL01000058.1 GCA_004525335.1 Thermodesulfobacteriales bacterium | reverse complement strand
GCCCGAGGTTGAAACTATCACAACCGACAACAACTGGAAAACCTTTTTTCTTGCGGGATACGGTCTTGAAAGTGATGAAAACACAAGAAGATGTCCCGAAACAACTCGTCTACTAAGAAAGATCCCCGGCATGAAAACAGCTATGTTCTCAATCCTCTCGCCTAGCAAACACATACCAGAACACAAGGGGCCCTTCAACGGTGTTCTAAGATATCACCTCGGATTAATTGTGCCAGAGCCAAAAGAAAAATGTAGAATCCGTATAGATAAAAAAATTAAGCACTGGGATGAGGGAGAAAGCATTATTTTTGACGACACATACAATCATGAAGTCTGGAACGATACTCCGGGGTTTCGTGCAGTATTGTTTGTAGACTTTGTAAGGCCGGTTAAGTTTCCTTTCAACTTATTTAACAAGTTGGTTGTTAGTGCTGCGGCTTTTGCGCCTTTTCTCCGCGAAGCTGAGACAAAACATAAAGAATGGGAAAAGAAATTTTATAAGCAGTAAATAAAAAATAGGGTTGACGGCAAAACTTTATTACGATTCGACAAAGTTAAATTTATTCGTCGTCATCCATATATTCTGTGTTGTTAAAATTGTGATCAGAGCTATTCATTAGTTTTATTATACAAAAAGCCAATAAGCCTAATGTGAAACCCCAGGCACATAACATAAAGATTAGGGCATCAAGATTCATTTTCTCTATTCCTCCTTCTATCGGCCATAAACACGAGCACTGCAAGAACTACAAAGAGCATAACCAAATAGGCTCTTGCCGCCCAGATAGTCCAACTGGCTTTTTCAAGCTCTTCTGGAAGCAGCTCTATACCCCACCACACAAGAAGTATTAACATAAAAAGGGGTGTAATATATCTTAAAACATAATAGAAGAATCTGGGTACTTTGATTGTACCGTCTCGATTTATCTCAGCCCATGCTTTCTCCCCTCCAAAAACCCACATAAATATAACAACCTCCATTAATCCGAAGAAAACGATTCCTACTGTGCCCGCCCAGAAATCCCATTCATCTAAGGTTTGATTGACAAAAATAATCATAAAAATACTTGAAACGATTATTCCCATAGTAATAAGAACTGATTTTGTTCTACTTAACCTAAATTCATCTTCAAAAAAAGCGATAATAGTTTGAATTAGAAAGAGTGAGGAGGTAAGACCTGCAAAGAAAAGAAGGAAAAACCATAAGAATCCCAAAAACTGTCCGGCAGGCATACTGGCAAATATTGCCGGAAGACTAACAAATCCAAGATTAAAAGCACCTGACTGAGCTATTGACACCGCCCCGGCAACACCAAAGAATGCCACCGCTGCCGGAATGGCAATTGAACCGCCCAAAACAACCTCAGCAGTTTCATTAATAGCTGCAGAGGAAAGCCCGTTTAAGACAATGTCCTGATTTGCTCTCAGATATGAAGAATAAACAATCATAGAGCCAAAGCCTAAGCTAAGAGTAAAGAACATCTGCCCAGCTGCCGCAACCCATACTCCAGGGTTCTTTAACAAATTAAGGTCTGGAGTCCAAAGAAAGTTAAGCCCTTCAATGGCATTACCACTGAGAGTTTCTAGAGTTAGAACCCTAACAAGTAGAATTATGGCCATTATAAAAAGAGCTGGTAAAGCAAATTTTGCGAAGGCTTCAATCCCCCTTGAAACCCCTCTCAATAAAATGATTAGGTTTAGCGCTAATGTGACTATTAAAGCAAAATAAGCCATAAATGAGGGGCTTAACAAATCTCCTTCGCCTGCTCCAAGATATGTTCCTAAAAAGTTGCTATAGGGCTTTAAGAATTCGTCAGGGGTATTAGCCCCTATTGCAAGCTCAGGGCTTGTACCCAAAAGAAAATGAATTGAATAACCCAATGTCCAGGACTCTATATAAATATAATAAATTACCACTATAAGAGGAATCCAAAGACCTAATACTCCGATAAGACGTGATATCGGACTCTTCCATATTAAGTTAAATATAGCAGGAGCAGTTCCATGCCCTCTAGCACCTCCGTATCTTCCAATTGCGCACTCTATCCACATTAAAGGTATGCCTATAACAAAAAAGGCAATTATATAAGGAATCATGAAAGCCCCACCGCCATTCTCAGCTGCTTGCACAGGAAATCTTAAAAAATTGCCTAGCCCGATAGCACCGCCGGCCATTGCAAGAATAAGTCCGGTTCTTGATTTCCACAGTTCCCTTGCACGAGGTAATTTCTTGGCCATATAGTTAATCCCGAAGTTAAGTACCTTATTTTATGTAATTTATATTTTTAAGCAAGATTCAGAAATCATATGTAGACTGATCAAATTACACTACGAATCTTAGAGACCTTATGTCATTCTAACAAATTACTCTTGACAAACAATTTTATATACTTATCTTAATACACCTTCAGTTTGAGAATTGCGGGTTCTTAACTGCTTTATATTTACTTGTGATTTATGTATTCATATTATTTAGTCTAGAGATATTTTCATTTTTATGTGTATTTGGAGCATTTTACAGATAGGATAAGAATTTCAGACTAACAATCTTGAGGAGACTCTAAAACTAAGATGGCAACAGCAAAAAAAGTTACTAAAGCTAAAAGCACAAAAAAGATCAAACTCACATGGCAGGATGAGATTAAAAATATGTTACTTGTCATGAGAAAGGAAATGCTTCAAGATGTATCGCAGTCAATGAGGGATGAATCTGATCATTTAAAACATGAGATTGGCGACTTCTACGACCAGGCATCTAACGATAGAGATAGAGAGCTATCTTTAATGCTCGCAGATAGAGAGAGGGGAAAGCTGACATTAGTTGACAATGCATTGCACAGAATAGAGATTGGAACATATGGAATATGTGAGTCATGTGATGAAGTTATAGACAAAGAAAGGCTAATTGCCATGCCTTTTACTAAACTTTGCCTCTCTTGCCAAGAAGATATTGAAAGAGAATAGGCCTACTTAATAAGATCTGACAGCCCCTTTAGAAAAGGATCCTTAACTACAGCCTTTTCAGTTATGATTGAACTAACGTTCTCATTTGGTGTTATGTCAAATGCGGGGTTATAAACATTAACATCAGGTGCTATCCTTTTTCCTAATATATGAGTCACTTCATTAATATTGCGCTCTTCGATGGGAATTAAACTACCGTTAGCACAGTCATAATCTATAGTAGAGATAGGCGCTGCCACATAAAACGGTATACCGTGTGATTTAGCTAGTATAGATATGGAATAAGTACCTATTTTATTTGCGACATCCCCGTTGCCTGCAATTCTGTCGGCGCCAACAACTACAGCGTCTACCATGCCCTTACTCATTATGTGACCAACCATACTATCTGTGATGAGCGAGACTGAAATCCCGTCTTTATCAAGCTCCCAGGCTGTAAGTCGAGCTCCCTGTAGGAAAGGCCTTGTTTCTGTAGCAATTACTTTAATGTTCTTGCCAGCCTCATTCGCGCCTCTAATTACGCCAAGAGCCGTGCCATACCCTGCTGTTGCAAGCGCTCCTGCATTACAGTGAGTCAAGACAGTAGAATTATCAGGTATAAGTACAGCCCCTACTCTTCCAATATTGCGGCATATCTCAATATCTTCAATTAGAATATTGTTGGCCTCTTCAACTAGCCTCATCTTCATCTCTTTAACGCTGCCCTCTTGTGCGTTAAGCACCCTGAGCATCCTCTTCCCCGCCCAAAAGAGATTAACCGCAGTGGGCCTTGTAGCCAGAATAACATCTGTGACTTTATTAACTTCGCTTATAAACTGGTTCCTATCGTCAGTTTTGATATTAATTGCACCCAAAGCTATACCCAGAGCTGCCGCAACACCTATTGCAGGCGCTCCTCTAATAACCATTCTTTTAATGGCGTCTGCCACTTCCTGATAAGTTTCGAGTTCTAAATAAATTTCCTCGTTTGGTAGGCGCGTCTGGTCAATCATAATTACTTTATTATCTTTCCACTCGATGGTCTTAAATGATGACATATATTTCCCCTTAATCTGAGAGTATATCTATAATTGCGGATTAGAGTTTACTTTAGAGCATACTTTTATCAAACACCTACAAATTCAAGGGCGACCCAGTCTCCTTCTCTTAATTCATGTTGTAGCTCAAGACCGGCAGATTTAAGCCCTCTAACGGCCTCATCCCGTCTTGTATGGGGTATACCGGAGATAATCAGTATCCCTTTAAGTGCTAACCGTTCTTTTAATTCCTCTTTCATTAGTAAGATCGGCTCAATATATACATTTGCTACGATTAGATCATATTGCCCCTTAACACTCTGAAGATAGCCGCAGAAAAATTTAATCTTATCAAGAACTCCGTTTTTCTTAGAGTTTTTTTGGGATTCGCTTATTGCTATAGGATCTGTGTCAAAACCTATTACATCCTGTACTCCTAATTTTGATGCCGTTATGCTTAATATGCCGCTTCCGCACCCCACATCAAGGATATTCTTAATGTCTCGGGTACTGACTATCTTCTCAATAGTTTCAATACATAGCCTCGTTGTCTCATGGTGCCCTGTTCCAAAGGCTAGAGAAGGATTTATCTCAATCACTATATCATCACCCAAAGCAACATGATCTTCCCATGGCGGTCTTATAATTATCCTTTTGCCTATTCTTAATTTCTTTAGAACACTTTTCCAAGCCTGCCAACTAGTCTGGTCGATATGCTCAACAGTTAAAGCGCCAATAGTGAGCTCTGGCATGCTCTCTTTAAGAATGTCCACATATTGTCTTAATTCCTCTATAACTTCAGCTATATCGGTCTCCATAGGGAAATAAGCAGAAACTTCATTCATACCGCTTTCTTTGATATCCTCAGCTACCCCGAGAGACCCGAGCCCCAATAAATAGTCTGAAATTAAAGAACTTGCCTGCTCTGAAACTTCTAATTTGAGCTGTGACAGCTTCAATAATCCTTCACCTCTTAGATTGATCTTATTCAATTATATACCTCTCTGTATTAACTAAAGGTCATTAATCTTACACTCCAAACTCAAATAAGAGAAAGGCTAATCATAAATTTATAAGCAGTTTAGTCATGATGAGCGAAAAACAACCTTATCTGAGTTTTACAGTGATAAGGGTAAGTGATATAATTCCCCATTATGAATGAGAAGAGACTAAAGATCTATAGAGAGATTCTGATAAAGAAAATGGCGGGCCTTCTTGGGATAGCAGAAAGCACCGTGACTAGAATGAACGAAGGGGACGGGACGTTCCCTGACCCTATTGACCGTGCCATGACAGAATCGAGCACATCAATAGAACTCAAAAAAAGAGATAGAGAAAGAAAGCTTATATCTAAGATACAAAAAGCCATACAAAAGACTGAGGATAAAACATACGGTATTTGTGAAATATGTGATGATGAAATAACAGAAGACAGACTCTTGGTAAGACCTGAAACTACACTTTGCATTAGTTGTAAGGAAGAGCAGGAAAAAGAAGAAAAAAAATTTGGGCAATAACCTGATACTTATAAAGACTTAATTACTACCACCAAAAACAAACCTTTCTAAGAAATCAGCATCAGATTCTTTTACAATAAGCCATTTGCCGTCTATTTTAGAAAACTGAATTTTTTCATTTACTTTAAAGCGGTTTTTTGTATCATCAACCAAAGCATCGACAACTGTTAACTGAACAACTTCTGTAACATCATCTCTTTCATAAATACTTCTATTAGCATTTGTAATTTCCAATTTATCAAAGAGTGCGACGTTAGACAAAAATTTCTTCTTAATAGCTTCGGCACCTATGACCTTGTTATTTATTTCCACATTGTAATCCGGTGAGATCAAAGTCATATATAAATCCACATTTTTTGTCTCTATTGCCTCTTCCCTTATGGAGAGTTGAGATTCAATCTCTTCATTTTGAGGACTTCCGCAGGACAATACAAATATGGTTAGCAGTAGAAAAAAGAAAGAGAGCAGTCTCATCCCTGTGAGGGCTCTTCTATGATATCTGGTGTTTGTTCTGGGACAGGTGGCGTCTTCCCCTCTATGTCATTTAAAAGTGAGGATGCTTTGCCTGCATATTTTTCATCAGGGTAAGTCTGGACTAATTGATTTAATGTCGCCCTTGCCAGATCATATTGATCTTGTTTCGCATAAGCTCTACCCAAAAGATACATAGCTTCAGGCATTTGTTTGGTATCACTGTAATCCGCGACAACTAAACCATATCTATGGACTGCGGCTTTATAATTTTTACGTTTGTTATAAAAATTGCCGATATAAATCTCTCTTTTAGCAAGCCTTTGCCTACACTTTACTACGCGTTGTTCAGCTTTTGCAACCAGAGGAGAATCAGGATATTTCTCAATAAATATATTAAACCACTTTAAAGCTTCCCTTGTAGTTGTGGGATCCCTATCTGGGCTCAGTATCTGTCTGTAATAAGATATTGCTAACTGATAAGTGGCATAAGATGCTTCTTGATGGCCGGGATGTCGTTTTATAAATTCTTCATATTCAACTGCAGCCTGTTCATAATCTCCCTGCTCAAAGAAAACATCTCCGGTTCTAAGTTCTGCAAGAGTTGCATAAGGGCTATAGGTATACCTTAACTGAACCTCTTTTAGATATTTAAGTATAGTCTCGTGATCTTTACCATTAAAAATCCATGGAAATCCGCCTGGGTCCTCATTCATCTGTTCCAGGGCGCCTTCGTACAACTCCTGGTCGCTCAAGCCCTTAGGCACAGATCTCGACCCGCAATTAACAACAAACATTAAAGAAAATGCAAGAAAAAGTAATGTAAGAATTCTATTCATGAAGTCTATAGTATTTAGATAAAACTTTGTGTGTCAAGTTTTAAGATCATTAACCTTAATATATTAACCGGCCAGTACCATAACAAAAGCTAAAAGATTCATTTTATCGGTATTTATTTTTGACATCTTCAAGAGTCAGCTTATCTAATTTAGTGTTAAGAATTTAAAATTACAAGTGAGTTGAATTGGTAAGAGTGGGAAATAAACCTGTTTTTAGAAAAAAAAGGGGCAACAATTTGCCCCCCTTTTAGATAAATAGCTTTTTCAATTAACTTTAATTTATGGGATTGGAATAAATTTCCCTGGTGAACCACTCTTCTTACATATAGTACCTTTACTCTGTGTATAAGCCTGAACTCTAATTATATTCCCCCGCATTTTATTGCTAACAGTGAAAGTAAAAACAGCTTGTCCAAAGTCACTAGCTGTAGCTCGGGCAATTTTAGTTGGATCAGAAAGATCAAGTGTTAGACCCTCACAAACACCCCTAGTTACAACTGCCGGTTCTCCTCCCTGTTGCTGAATCTCCCAGACTAGATGCAAAACCGATCCTGGTTCTGCACTATCAACACTTACTATAGCCTTTCCCTTTCCAGTAATAGCTCCCACTCCTCCTATGCTAGAAATCTTTAGTCTAGTAGGATCAGGTGTAGGTACTGGGGTTGGCGTTGGTGTAGGTGTTGGTAGTGGTGGTGGATTTGGCGCCTGAATAACAGCTGCGTTAGCGTTTATCCGACCAGCTCCGAAAAACACAGGATTTCCTATATTATCTGCCGTATTTCTTAACAACTGATCAACCTGCCAATTAGTCATTGACATATTCGCAGACCAGGCAAGCCCCGCTACTCCGGATACTATTGCAGAGGAAAGAGATGTTCCCCCCCAAGTAGGAATGTACGGAGGGTCGATTAAAGCACCGGGTGCGATATTATAAATGGGTACAGCCGGAGCCGCTAAATCCACATTGTTCCAGCTTGAACCACTCCACAGAGTATCGTCAAGATTAGTTCCTGAAACCGCAATTACATTAGCGGCAGCAGCAGGACAAAAAGGAGTGGTGTCGCCGCTGTTACCCCTAGCTGCAACAATAAGTACTCCATTGTCCCAAGCTAAAGTTATAGCATCCTGCTCTGCTTGAGTAGGCCCCCCACAAAGCCTCCCTATAGCCAGATTAATAATTACTTTTTTAGTTGGATTATTTTGAGCATAGTTTACCGCAAATAAAATACCCTCTATCATATCATCTAGGCCAACATTACCAGCGTCTGTGAAAACTTTTACAGGTAATATGGAACAACCCCAGCAGACTCCGGCAACCCCAACATTATTATTTGTGTCAGCCGCCGCTGTACCTGTGAGGCCGGTTCCATGAGCAATGAAATCTGTTAGATCAGGGTTGCAGTTGTTATGGTCAAATTCTATTCCAGCAACATTGCAACCTGGAAGTATTTTCCCGCCTTGTAAATCTTCGTGCGTAACATCCAGACCTGTATCCACAATGGCAACTACAACGTCGGGATCACCTGTTTCGATATCCCAGGCTTGCAAAGCTTGGAAAACATCGAAATATAACTGTTGACTAAATAATGTGTCATTTGGAACAGCAAGTGGTTCATAATAGTAGTTCTTCTCTACATATTCAACATCCGGATCCTGAGAAAGAGAATTCTGAATATCCTCTAGTTCTTCAGGCGCTACTTCAAGAACTTCTAAACCTAATTCAGGTATTTTCTTTACTTTTTTACCCTTATGTGCTCTGTACGTGACTGAACATCAACCGAATTTGCGCCTTCCTTGTATTTTATTATAAGTTGGTCAGGTGCATAATCACCCTGAGCGAATACATTTTGAACACAAAAAAACATTCCGAACATAATTAAGAATGTTGATAATACTACCTGCGTAATCTTTATTCCCTTCATCATATAAAGCCTTTTTTAAAAAAAAACAAATACTCACTAACATACCGCTAGATACTCAATATCTGAATTAGATATAAAAATAATTACTGTATGAGCATCTGATGATTTTAGACGAACGGTCAAAATAGTCAAGCTAAGCCTTAACTTTCACTGCTCCCATCATTTCCAGCAGCGGCAACAATAACCGATCCACTATTCCAGGCTAGATTTATAGCATCCTGCATAGCTTGACTAAGAAGATTGAAAGTTGGTGATTGACAATTTCGGCCTAAGCTCATGTTTATAATGACTTTCTTTGTGGGATTATTAATTGCGTAATTTCTAGCAAAGAAAATCCCCTGTATAACATCAGCATCTGAACCCGAACCTGTATCACCCAAAACCTTTACAGGCAAAATTTGACAACCCCAACACACTCCTGCAACACCTAAGCCGTTGTTGGCCTGCGCTGCGGCTGTTCCCGACACCCCGCTTCCATGTCCATCAATATCATTTGTATTAGTTCCGCAGTTAGTTTCCGAAAACCCACCTAGCGTACTGCAACCCGTCAGCACTTTTCCCGATAAGTCCTTATGAGTTGCCTCTACACCTGTATCCAGGACTGCGATAACCACATCAGGATCTCCTGTTTCAGTATCCAATGCAGTAGGGGGCACTTATAACATTCAGATAAGTCTGCTGATCGAAAATTGGCCATTGGGATTAACACTTGCTCTATAGATGAAGTTCTTTTCAACATATTCAAAGTTGGGATCCAAGGAAAGGGAATTTTGTAAATTTTGCAATTCTTCCGTTGGGACTTTGATCACGTATAAATTTAATTCAGATATGGAATCCATAATAGCCAGACCTTCTTCTGCTAGCTCCCCCTCTATGTCTACTGGATTTACACCCTCTTCTAATTTAATTATAAGCTCATCCGGGATAAATTCTTCTTGGGCATTTACATATGCAAGATTGCAAAATAGTGAGAAAAACAAAATTAATGCAAAGATTGGAAATGTAGTCATACCCCGTTAATTTGAATATCAATATCCTCCAAATTTGTAATTACCTAAGGCATAAAACAAATATTGTAATACAATAACCAATTTATTAGTTGGAATCTGCCTATATATATCCTGTAAAGTATAGTCAATCCAGGTTAATGAGCAGTTCCCCATTATCAATATTAATGCCTTTAACAAGTGAGGGGTCTTCATCAATTTTGCCATCCGCTACCTTTAGAACATAAGGGAGAATTGCATTCGATAATGAATATGTTGAAGTTTCTGATACAAGGGAGGGCATATTCGTCACACAGTAGTGCAATACATCATTAACATTATAAATGGGATTATCATGATTAGTCGGGCGTCTAGTTTCAGAGCATCCACCTTGATCGATCGCTACATCCACAAATAAACTCCCCTTTTCCATATTAGAGATCATCTTCTTAGTAATAACCTTTGGGGCTTTTGCGCCCGTAACAAGCACTGCACCGACTACCAAATCAGATTCACTTAGCTCTTTTTCAATTATCTCCGGATATGATGGCAGAGTCTTGACCCTTCCCTGGAATTTATCGTAGTAGTATTCAAGCACGTCCTGTTTAATATCTATCACAGTTACATCTGCGCCTAGTCCGAGAGCAGAAAGCACTGCGTTGTAACCTACTGTCCCTCCGCCTATGACGGTTACCTTACCGTTTCTTACCCCTGCAGCTCCGCTTAGTAATACCCCTTTACCACCTTTTGATTTTTGGAGAAAATGCACACCAACTTGAACTGACAATCTGCCTGCAATTCTGCTCATAGGCGCGAGCAAAGGAAGGGAGCCGTCCTGTAGTTCTACAGTCTCAAAGGCCATTGCCCTGCATCTACTCTTCTTCAAAGCCTGTACAAGTTTCTTATCGGCTGCAATGTGCAAGTAACTGAAAATTATATGATTTTCAGCAATAAGGGGATATTCTTCCGCAATAGGTTCTTTAACTTTTACTATTAGTTTGGCTTTTGAAAAAAGCTCTTTTTCATTCCAAACTATTCGAGCGCCGGCGTTTTCATATTCCGAATCAGATATCCCGCTGCCAAGCCCTGCTCCTTTTTCGACAAAGACTTTGTGGCCATGCAGAACTAAAACTCCAACTGCCTGAGGAGTTAATGCCACCCTGTACTCCTGCACCTTTCTCTCTTTCGGGATTCCAATAAACATCTTAATTTAGAGAATAGCACCGGATCAAATGGATGCAAATTTGAAGAATAGATTGCAACTCCGGTGAGTTACTACTGCCGGTATACAAAAAATTCATAAATGATGTTTAAGCCAGGTCTTACAGGGAATGGGCAGGTTGAGGCTATCCCACTCATGGGAGGTTTTTATAATTAAGAGGGAATCATCCTTGTCTATGTATTCTTTCAGTATTTCATGCATCTCTGGAATTGAAAAACTCGTTCTTACAAACCATATGGAGCGCAGACAATGTATACACCCCCCGAGCGACTTAATCCCGTTGTGGATTTTTTGATAGTCCTTATCGTGATGCAGCTCATATGTGATCATATATACCGACATAATCAGCCTCCCGAAAAGAATTTATTATCGACAGATATAGATTACATCAATTTTGTAGCGTTAAGTAGTTTCGCTCTGGAATATGAGAAAATAGGAAAGTTGTACTGCACCCCTTTTGTCAAGGTTAG